>CANDMV010000109.1 GCA_947385875.1 uncultured Eubacterium sp.
ACAGAATGCTAAGGGATTCTAAGCATTCTTCCAAAGCCGCCGGCAGACCGGGCAGGTTCCCTCTCCCAGCGTCCGCACAGCCAATATGTAACACCTTATCTGAATTGTTACATACTGGCAAAGCTTAAGTTAATGACATTGGGTGTGAAAAGTAACAATTAGTGTCCTTGCGGATGTAAAAAAAGGTATACAGTGTTTAGAGTTTGAGGTATAATAGATATTATATATTTAAAAGTCAATGGGGCAAAATTCGAAAAATAAGAGTATCAAGAAAATAAGCCATACGAAACTGTAATATAGAAAATCTGTGGATAAAGGGGGAAGAATAGATGGAAGATGGTGGAAAATTATTTGATGGAAGCAGATTTTGTACATGGTGCCACTGCCCGATACCGATTGATTCTGAATATGATTTATGTAAAAACTGTCAGGCAAGCATGGAATTTCGGGCAATACGCGACTATGTCAGAGAACACGATGTAAATGAATTTCAGCTTGCAGAGATATTTGAAATCCCGCTGCGGAAAGTAAAGCAGTGGATCCGTGAAGGCAGGCTGGAGTATAAGGAGCTTCAGAATTCTATGGTAAATCTGCACTGCCAGCGCTGCGGCAAGCCGATTCAGTTTGGTAATTTTTGCGCAGAATGCAATCGGTTAGAGTATGGCGTACAGGGAGGATTTGAGAAAATTCAGAAAGATGCGGATGAACAAATCCGATTTTATAATAAAGACAGAAAGTAAACCTACACAAGTAAACGGAGGAGAAAAATATGCCTGTAAAATATGTCTTCGTCACAGGAGGAGTTGTGTCAGGGCTTGGTAAAGGAATTACCGCAGCATCGCTGGGACGTCTGCTGAAATCCCGCGGGTATAAGGTGACCATGCAGAAATTTGACCCTTATATCAATATCGATCCGGGGACGATGAATCCGATTCAGCATGGGGAAGTATTTGTAACAGACGATGGTGCAGAGACAGATCTGGATCTGGGGCACTACGAGCGTTTTATTGATGAGAGCCTTACCAAGAACTCAAATGTAACGACTGGAAAGATCTACTGGTCTGTACTGCAGAAAGAGCGCCGCGGGGATTATGGCGGAGGCACAGTGCAGGTAATACCGCATATTACGAATGAGATTAAGAGCCGTTTTTACCGGAATTTCTCGTCACCTGATATGCATATTGCGATTATCGAAGTCGGAGGAACGGTGGGGGATATTGAGAGCCAGCCGTTTTTGGAGTCTATCCGGCAGTTCCAGCATGAGGTGGGACATGAAAATGCGATGCTGATCCATGTGACGCTGATTCCATATCTCAAAGCTTCCGGCGAGCTGAAGACCAAGCCGACGCAGGCAAGCGTAAAGGAGCTGCAGGGGATGGGGATTCAGCCGGACGTAATTGTATGCCGCTCGGAACATGCACTCGATCAGAGTATTAAGGATAAAATAGCTCTGTTTTGTAATGTGCCGAATGGACATGTGCTTCAGAATCTGGATGTAGAATATTTGTATGAAGCGCCGCTTGCCATGGAGAAGGAAAATCTCGCAAAGGTAGCCTGTGAATGTCTGCATCTGCCTTGCCCGGAGCCGGATCTGGCAGAGTGGAACGAGATGATTGAGAATCTGAAGAATCCGGAAAAAGAGGTAGAAATAGCGCTCGTAGGAAAATATACGCAGCTGCATGACGCATATATATCCGTCGTGGAAGCGTTAAAGCACGGAGGCATTCCAAGCCGTACGACTGTCAATATCAGATGGATAGATTCGGAGCTCTTAAAGCAGGATACAGCGAAGCAGCAGCTTTCAGATGTCAGCGGCATACTTGTTCCCGGAGGATTTGGAAGCCGCGGCATAGATGGAAAGATCATTGCCGCGCAGTATGCGCGCGAGCACAAGATCCCATATCTGGGACTTTGTCTGGGTATGCAGGTAGCGATTATTGAATTTGCCCGTAATGTATGCCTGATGCATGATGCGCATAGTATCGAGCTGGATCCAAAGACGACGCATCCGGTGATAGCACTGATGCCGGATCAGGATGAAGAAGGTGATATTGGCGGTACTCTGCGTCTGGGATCTTATCCGTGCGTACTGGATGTAAATTCAAAAGCATATAGGCTCTATGGGGAAGAGACGATTCAGGAGCGTCACCGCCACCGTTATGAGGTCAATAATGATTATCGTACTGTTTTGACGGAGAACGGGCTGCTGCTGTCTGGCATGTCTCCGGACAGGCGTATCGTGGAGATGATCGAGGTGCCGGAGCATCCGTGGTTCATTGCTACGCAGGCACATCCAGAACTGAAATCACGTCCGAACCGGCCGCATCCTTTATTCCGCGGCTTTGTTGAGGCTGCGTTATCATTTCAGACAAGCAGCACTGGCAGAGGAAAATGAATAGCGTGAATCTGATAGCTTTGCAGGAGTAAGTCTGCAAAGGGAAATAATGTTAGTACGGTTATAATATACAGGGAACTGACAAAATAATAATTGTCGGTTCCTTTTTACATGTATTGACAATATTTTATGATTCAGTTATAAACTTTTTAGTAAATTAAGAAAATTCGCAAAAAGTTCACTAATAGAATATTGCGTTATAAAACTAATCCACTTATAATAAAACACAAAGCGTTGAAAGTAAGACGCGTAGATTACAGTTTGGCTCAGTACTTTACAGTGAAGCTGCGGGCAGAACTGTAACACGCATAGAAGTTACAGCAGATGTAACAGTTGAACTGGGGCAGAACCGTTCAGTTTGTTTACAGCAGATGGAGGAGAAATGAATAATCAGTCACCGAATAATGGAAATAACAATTCCAATAATAAGAGAAATGGAAATGGCCAGATGATTCTGATGTTTCTGTTGATTACACTTGTAGCACTTTTTTTCATGAGTATGTTCAGCAGATGGCAGCAGCAGATGACCACAAAGGAGATTTCCTACACAGAGTTTTTAGAAATGGTAGAATCAGATCAAGTGGAAGAGGTGCATGTAACCTCAAACAGTTATCGGATTACGCCTAAGGGAGCGAAAAACGAGCTTGTTGCGATTACTTACTTTACCGGCATTGCAGGCAATGATTTAGAGCTTGTACAGCTGCTGAAGGAGCATAATGTAGAATATTATCCATATATACCGGATGACTCGGCTACATGGGTATATAATATCTTAAGCATTGTGCTGCCGATTCTGATGCTGTGGGCTGTCATGGGATTTTTGATGAAAAAAATGGGCGGCGGCATGGGAATGGGAGTCGGCAAAAACACTGCAAAAGTGTATGTGGAGAAAAAGACCGGTGTTACCTTTAAGGATGTGGCAGGGCAGGATGAAGCAAAGGAATCTCTTCAGGAGGTTGTAGATTTTCTGCATAATCCGCAGAAGTACACGGATATAGGCGCCAAGCTGCCGAAAGGCGCACTGTTAGTAGGCCCTCCGGGAACTGGCAAGACATTGCTGGCAAAAGCAGTTGCCGGAGAAGCAAATGTGCCGTTCTTTTCACTGGCTGGATCTGACTTTGTAGAAATGTTTGTCGGTGTCGGGGCGTCGCGTGTGCGTGATTTGTTTAAAGAAGCCCAAAAGCAGGCTCCATGTATTATTTTTATCGATGAGATCGATGCGATTGGAAAGAGCCGCGATACCCGTTATGGCAGCGGAAATGATGAACGTGAGCAGACGCTTAACCAGCTGCTGTCTGAGATGGACGGGTTTGACACGTCAAAAGGACTGCTGATTCTCGCGGCGACGAACCGGCCGGAGGTGCTGGATAAGGCTCTGCTGCGTCCGGGACGCTTTGACAGGCGGATTATTGTAGAAAAGCCGGATTTAAAGGGCAGGGTTGAGACCTTAAAGGTGCATTCCAAAGACGTCCTGATGGATGAGACAGTGGATTTGGATGCAATAGCGCTCGCTACGTCAGGGGCAGTAGGCTCAGACCTGGCAAACATGATTAATGAAGCAGCGATTAACGCTGTCAAAAAGGGCCGCAAATATGTCAATCAGTCTGATTTATTTGAATCAGTAGAAGTAGTGATAGCAGGAAAAGAGAAAAAAGACAGAATACTTGGAAAAGATGAAAAGAGGATTGTGGCTTATCATGAAGTCGGCCACGCTCTGACAACAGCGCTGCAGAAAAATGCGGAGCCGGTACAGAAGATTACGATTGTACCTCGTACGATGGGCGCGCTTGGATATGTGATGCAGGTACCGGAAGAAGAAAAATATCTGATGTCGGAAGAGGAATTAAAGGCACGCCTTGTTACGTTTATGGCAGGACGCGCGGCGGAAGAAATCGTATTCCATTCGATCACAACCGGAGCTTCAAACGATATAGAAAAAGCGACTCAGATCGCCCGTGCAATGGTAACACAGTACGGCATGTCGAAGAAGTTCGGACTGATCAGTCTGGAGTCTGTAGAAAACAGATATCTGGACGGCAGGCCAGTGTTAAACTGTGGGGATAACACAGCAGCAGAAATCGATCAGGAAGTGCAGGTGCTTTTAAAGGACAGTTATGAAACTGCAAGGAAGCTGCTGGAAGAAAACAGGGATGTACTGGATAAAATTGCCGAATATTTATTTGAGCATGAGACGATTACCGGTAAAGAATTTATGAGAATTTACCGTGAGATTAAGGGAATTCCAGAACCGCAGGAAGCTGAAGGGGAAAAAGAAGAAATACGGTTTGGACAGAATGTACAAGGCCAGCCGCAGAATGCGCAGAGAATGAGTCAGAGTCAGCCGCAGAATGCGCAGGGAATGGGCCAGAGTCAGCCGCAGTCTGTGCAGGGAATGAGTCAGAGCCAGCCGCAGAATGCGCAGAGTATGAATCAGGGTCAGACACGGTCTGCACTGGGGATGAACCACCAGGGTCAGCTGTACAACCTACAGAGAGGAAATGTGCAGGATCAGCAGATGAGTACGCAGATGAATATACAAGGTCAGCCGCAGAATGCGCAGGGAACAAGCCAGAGTCAGCCGCAGTCTGTGCAGAGGATGAGTCAGGGCTGGCCGCAGAATGCGCAGGGAGTGAGTCAGGGACAGGCACAGCCGTATGGCCCGCAGAGTGGTAATATGCAGGATCAGCAGATGAGTACGCAGATGAATATACAAGGTCAGCCGCAGAATGCGCAGGGAATGAGTCGTGGACAGGCACAGCCTTATGACCCGCAGAGCGGAGGATTGCAGGATCAGCAGATGAATACGCAGGTGAATAGACAAAGTCAGCCGCAGTCTGCGCAGGGAATGAGTCAGGGACAGGCACAGACTGCACAGGGAATGAATCAGCAGGGTTATCCGTATATTCTGCAGAGTGGCGGAAGTGTGCAGAGTTATCTGCAGAGTGGAAGCGTACAGGAACAACTTCAGGGGCAGGGCAGCGATTTTATGCAGGATCAGCCGAATATGCAGTCGCAGCAGGGACGCACAGATGTGCAGAACCGGTCAGCGGTCATACAGCCGGGGCAAGACCGGTCACAGATGGTGCAGGAAAGAGGAAGTGCGCAGAGTCAGCTGCAGAACCCGCAGGGTGAAGATGCGCAGAGTCAGCTGCAGAACCCGCAGAGTGAAGATGCGCAGAGTCAGCTGTAGAACACACATGGCGAAGGTTAAGCATTGTATATAACTGCAGTCAAATATGAATAGAAGGAAGATGACAGGAAATATGTTCGATATTCAGGAAGAATTAAAAAAACTCCCGGATCGACCGGGAGTCTACCTGATGCACGATAAAAATGATTCTATTATCTATGTAGGAAAGGCAGTGAATCTAAAAAATCGTGTGCGTCAGTATTTTCGTGCCAGCCATAATGAAGGTATCCGCAAAGATCAGATGGTTACGCTGATTGAGCGGTTTGAGTACATTATTACGGATTCTGAATTGGAGGCTCTTGTATTAGAATGCAATCTGATCAAGGAGCATCGTCCCAAATATAATATATTGCTGAAAGATGACAAGACTTACCCGTATATAAAAGTGACGCTGGGGGAAACTTACCCCAGGGTCCTTTTTTCGCGTCAGATGAAGAAGGATAAGTCACAATATTTTGGCCCATATACCAGCGCAGGGGCTGTCAAGGATACGATAGAGCTGATTCAGAAGCTGTATCAGCTTCGTACATGCAGCAGACAGCTGCCGCGAGATACGGGGAAAGACCGTCCGTGCTTAAATTATCATATTCATCAGTGCAGGGGGCCGTGTCAGGGTTATATCAGTCCGGAGGATTACCGGGGGCAGATTAAAAAAGCACTCGATTTTCTGAATGGAAATTATAAGCCGATTTTAGAAGAGCTGGAGCAGAAAATGAAGGCGGCATCAGAAGAGCTGGATTTTGAGAAGGCGATGGAGTATCGGGATTTGATCAACAGTGTCCGTCAGGTTTCAGAAAAACAAAAGGTATCAAATTCAGACGGGGAAGACAAGGACATTATAGCTCTGGCAAAGGATGACAGAGATGCGGTCGTGCAGGTGTTTTTTATCCGGGACGGCAGACTGATCGGCAGGGAGCATTTTTATGTTACGATCAGTGTCGGTGATTCGACACAGCAGATTTTGACTTCGTTTTTAAAGCAGTATTATGCCGGAACGCCGTTTATTCCAAAAGAAATTATGCTGCAGACATCTATTGATGAGATGGATGTGATCGCGCAGTGGCTGACAGACAAAAGGGGGCAGAAGGTTCATATCCGGGTGCCGAGAAAGGGTATGAAGGAAAAGCTCGTAGACCTGGCGCAGAAAAATGCTCGTTTAGTACTGAATCAGGACAAAGAGCGGCTGAAGCGCGAAGAAGGCAGGACAATCGGCGCGATGAAGGAAATAGCAAAGATTCTAGACCTGCCTGGAATCAGCCGTGTAGAGGCGTATGATATATCGAATACGAATGGATTTGAGAGTGTAGGCTCTATGATCGTATATGAAAAGGGAAAGCCCTGCCGCAGCGACTACCGTAAGTTTAAGCTGCGTACGGTGGCAGGGCCGGATGATTATGCTTCCATGCATGAAGTGCTGACGAGGAGATTTACGCATGGTATGGAAGAGCGGAAGGAACGGGCTGAGAAAAAACTGGAAGACGCATACGGCAGTTTTACGAAGTTTCCTGATCTGATTATGATGGATGGAGGGCGCGGGCAGGTAAATATTGCCCTGCAGGTGCTGGATGAGCTGCATCTGTCTATTCCTGTATGCGGTATGGTAAAAGATGACAATCACCGGACGCGCGGACTGTATTTTAATAATGTGGAGCTGCCGATTCATAAGGATTCGGAAGGATTTAAGCTCATTACGAGAATTCAGGATGAAGCGCATCGATTTGCGATCGAGTATCACAGATCGCTGCGCAGCAAAGAGCAGGTGCATTCTGTGCTCGATGATATACCAGGGATAGGGCCGGCCAGAAGAAAAGCGCTGATGAAGCATTTTCAGTCGATCGATGCAATACGCGGTGCGACGATAGAGCAGCTGTGTGAGGCGGACAGTATGAATGAGAAGGCAGCACTGGCGGTATACCAGTATTTTAGAGAACAGCCGCAGGCATCTGAGGCCGGCAGTAAGGAGTAACTAAGCCGTAACAGTTTAAGCAGCTCTGCGCATTTGCTGCGCAGTGCGTAAGGAAGGTTACAGTGAAGCTGAAGGCTGAACTGTAACACTAAGGAAGAGATAATTACCTGATGCTGATTGTCGTATCTTAGATTCTGTGGTACACTGGAAATATATGCTAATAGCAGGTATGGCGTAGAATTAAGATATAGTATAATTACAGATGAAGGAATATAATCTGGATGAAGGAGGAAGATATGAAAGGTGTTAATGTACAGTGGTTTGCGGATTTATTTCATATGAAGAATCTGACAAGTGAGATAGACTTAAGTGTTCGAGAAATTACAGTGTCAGAGATTAACCGACCGGCGCTGCAGTTCTGCGGTTATTTTGAGCATTTCGCTAATGAACGTGTTCAAATCGTCGGTATGGTTGAGTATGCGTATCTGGAGTCGCTGGAACCAGACAAGAGGAAGAAGGCGATTGAAGAGTTTCTCGCCCATGATATGCCGTGTATGATTTTTTGCCGTGGACTGATTCCGGCAGAGGATTTTATCAGTCTGGCGTTGAAAAACAATGTGGCAGTGCTTAGTACGAGTCATAAGACATCCAGTATTACGGCAGAGATTATACGAGTACTGAATGAGGAATTAGCACCTTGTATATCGATTCATGGCGTATTAGTAGATGTCTATGGAGAGGGCCTGCTGATTATGGGCGAGAGCGGGATCGGCAAAAGTGAGACGGCGCTGGAGCTGATCCGCCGCGGACACCGGCTCGTGACAGACGACGTGGTAGAGATTCGAAAGATTAATGAGAGGACATTGATCGGAACCTCTCCAGATATTACCCGCTATTTTATAGAACTGCGCGGGATCGGCATTATTGATGTAAAGGCGCTGTACGGAGTAGAATGTGTAAAAGAAAAACAGAGCATTGATCTGGTAATTAAGCTGGAGGACTGGAAAAAAGATAATGAGTATGACCGTATGGGGCTGGAGCAGGAATATACCGAATTTTTAGGAACCAAGGTCGTGTGCCATTCCCTGCCGATTCGTCCGGGAAGAAATCTTGCCCTGATCTGCGAAGCCGCAGCCGTTAACCACAGACAGAAGAAGATGGGGTACAACGCCGCCAAGGAATTGTGCCGCAGGGTTCAGGAAAACTTAGCGAAAGACAGCTGACAAGCAATCTCAGCAGTTATTTACAGCTTCTTAGTGAAAGATGGATGATAAAAAATAAAAATTCATAAAGACAGCTTATAAAAGTATAAGAGAAGATTGGAGACGTGATAAAATGGAGAGAAAAAATGTATGGGACAAATACCCGGAAAATAAACGTGAGGATGTATTTCAGTTTGCCGAAAAGTACAGACAGTTTATATCTGGATGCAAGACAGAACGTGAGTGTGTGGAAAAATTCGCGAAGATGGCACAGAATGCAGGATATTCTAATCTGAAGGATATCATCCGTGCGGGAGAATCTTTAAAGCCGGGCGATAAAGTATATGCTGTAAATATGGGAAAATCTATGGCAATGTATATCGTGGGCGAGCAGCCGATCGAGCAGGGCATGAATATACTGGGGGCTCATATTGATTCACCTCGTCTGGATTTGAAGCAGATTCCATTATATGAAGATACGCAGCTGGCAATGCTGGATACACATTATTACGGCGGTGTAAAAAAATATCAGTGGGTAACACTTCCGCTTGCGCTGCACGGCGTATTTGTGAAAAAAGACGGCACAGCGCTGCCGGTCAGCATCGGCGATAAGCCGGGAGATCCTGTATTTGGCGTCAGTGATCTGCTGATTCATCTGGCTGGTGACCAGATGGAGAAAAAAGCAGGCAAAGTGGTAGAAGGAGAAAATCTGGATATTTTGATCGGAAGCATTCCGGCACCGAAGAATGATGATAAAAAGGAAAAAGACGAGCAGGTCAAAGACCGTGTAAAAGCTAATATTTTGAGCATACTGGCAAGAGAATATCAGATTGAAGAGGATGATTTTGTATCTGCGGAAATTGAGGTGGTTCCTGCAGGAGAAGCAAAGGATTATGGATTAGACCGCAGCATGATTATGGGCTATGGGCATGATGACAGGGTATGTGCATATCCGTCGTTTATGGCGATGCTTGGTGTAGAGGGCGTGCCGAAGCGCACGAGCGTATGTCTTTTGGTAGACAAAGAAGAAATCGGAAGTGTCGGCGCGACCGGTATGGAATCCCGTTTTTTTGAAAACATGACTGCTGAGCTGCTAAATGCTGCAGGACAGTACAGTGAACTTGCTCTGCGCCGTGCTTTGGCAAATTCCAAGATGCTTTCTTCGGATGTCAGTGCAGCCTTTGATCCAAATTATCCGGAGGTCAGCGAAAAGAAAAATGCGGCATATTTTGGAAATGGTCTGGTCTTTAATAAATATACCGGTTCCAGAGGAAAATCCGGTTCCAATGATGCGAATGCAGAGTATATGGCACATCTTAGAGATCTTTTTGACCGCAATGATGTTGCATACCAGACATCTGAGCTAGGAAAGGTAGACCAGGGCGGCGGCGGAACGATTGCATATATTCTGGCTAATTTTGGCATGGAAGTCATCGACAGCGGAGTGGCTGTGATGAATATGCATGCGCCTTGGGAAATTATCAGCAAGGCAGATTTGTATGAGGCTTATCGCGGCTATAAAGTATTCCTGTTGGAAGCATAATGGAGTGCTGTCCCTGTCTGGGGCCATGACTTTATAAGCGATTCGCATCCTGTATAAGCTCGCGGCTTGGTCAGGGGCAGTGATTATGAATAAAGACGGGAATAGAACATACATTATAAGTTAAGAATATAACTTTTCGCATCGGCTGGTATTGTCGGCAGACAAACTGCAGCTTAATATTTGCAGGATAGTCATGAATCGTTATAGTTTCAGCTTTTGGATTCACTGTAGCAGAGTTAATGCAAAGTACCGGGCTGAACTGTTACAGAAGCTTTATTGAGGTGAGCGGGGTTTATTGACAGCTGCTGCGGAAAAGAATTAGGAAAAATAATGAATAAATCAGGATTTTATGAGCGCTTATGCGTGGTACTTTCGAAAGAGCAGATTCTATGCAATGAACCGATGGACCGCCACACGACATTTCGTGCAGGAGGGCCGGCAGATTATTTCTTGATGCCCCGTACGGAGCAGGCAGCAGCAGTTGTAGCGATTTGTAATGAGGAACAGATGCCGTATCAGATCATAGGCAATGGCAGCAATCTGTTAGTAGCGGATGCAGGCATTCGGGGCGCGGTGATTGCATTTACGAAGGAGGCAGAGCAGATTCGGATAGAAGGAAACAGGCTTACTGCAGGCGCAGGAGCACTGCTGTCCCAGGCAGCGGCCTGTGCCCTGCGGGAAGGGCTTGGCGGTCTGGAATTTGCAGCAGGGATTCCGGGTTCAGTCGGCGGTGCGGTCGTTATGAATGCCGGGGCTTATGGCGGAGAATTAAAGGATGTTATCATAAATGCCAAAGTATTGAACGCAGATGGGCAGATACAGATACTGAATACGGAGGAGCTGGATTTATCATATCGTCACAGCTGTATCCCGCAGCGGCATATGATTGTGCTGGAGGCGGAGTTTTTGCTGCATACAAAGCCGAAGGAAGAGATTCAGGCTCTGATGGACGATCTAAAGAAGCGCAGGATTGAAAAACAGCCTCTGGAGTATCCCAGCGCAGGCAGCACCTTTAAGCGGCCCAAGGGGCATTTTGCCGGAAAGCTGATTATGGAGGCAGGTCTTGCGGGCTTCACCGTGGGCGGCGCGCAGGTATCAGAAAAACACTGCGGATTTGTAATCAATAAGGGCGGTGCAACGGCAGCAGACCTTATGGAGCTGATCCGGCAGGTGCAGCTGAGAGTGCGGGAACATTCAGGAGTCGAGCTGGAGATGGAAGTAAAGTGTATGGGAGACTTTGTCTAGTTTATAGTTACACAATGTCATGAACTTAGTGGCTTTCCTTACGATTCTGCGTCTGGCGGGATGGATTTGTCTGGCGGCTCATGCTCTGTGCGGACAGGAGCAACACTGCGATGAACTAATCGCCAGGATCCGGCCCGTTGGGGACTAAGACGCAGGACAGGGGCTTCGCGCCTAAGTCTGCGTATCCAACGGGCGATCTAAGCAATGTGGATTTCGACTCCGTTAAAAACGCTCCTTAAATGTCCTTACAGAGCATGAGCCGCCAGGCACAGAATCTGGTTATGTTAGGCTTAAGTTCATGACATTGTGGGCTGAACTGCAACAGTTTAGACTTTGTACACACAGAAAAGAGGAAGACAGTATGCGTTTTGTGATTTTGACAGGAATATCAGGAGCCGGTAAGAGTACGGCGCTTAAAATGATGGAAGATATGGGTTATTACTGTGTCGATAACCTTCCGATCGCGCTTGTGGAGAGATTTTATGAATTGTCAGAGACTGCCAGCAGTGAGCTGCAGAAAGTGGCGGTCGGCATAGATGTCAGAAACGGGCAGAATTTGAGCGAAATGCGAGAGGTATTGGAAAAGATGCATACAGAAGGCAGAAAATATGAGATTCTGTTTTTGGATGCGGAAGATACTGTGCTGGTCAAACGGTACAAAGAGACAAGACGCAGCCATCCGCTGGCATATGGCGAGCGGGTGGATAAAGGAATAAGCAGGGAGCGAAAGAGTCTTGCGTTTTTAAAAGAAAATGCAGAGTATATTATCGATACCAGCCGCCTGCTGACACGGGAATTAAAGGCTGAACTCGAAAAAATATTTGTAAATAACACAGACTACAAAAGTATGTTTGTGACGGTATTATCTTTTGGTTTTAAATATGGCATACCTGCGGATTCTGATCTTGTATTCGATGTCCGCTTTCTGCCGAATCCTTATTATGTGGAAGGGCTGCGCGCAAAGAGTGGAAATGATAAGGAGATTCAGGACTATGTCCTGCAGTATCAGGAAGCACATGATTTTTTGAACAAGCTGGAGGATATGATACGTTTCTTAATTCCTAATTATATAACGGAAGGGAAAAATCAGCTAGTCATCAGCATCGGATGCACGGGAGGAAAGCATCGTTCGGTTACTCTTGCGAATGAGCTGTATAAGCGGCTGGAATGTACGCATGATGTAAGCTGCACAGAATGCCGGCAGGAGGGCATGTCAGCGAATTATGGGCTGAAGATTGAGCATCGTGATATTGAAAAAGATGCTCTGCATAAGTAAGCTTCTTCAGCAGGGACGTAACTAAATGTAATACCGAATAGCACAAAGCGCGGCAGGATAGGTGCTGCCAAGCTGTCATCTGCGTATCATAAGGTGATTATTATACCCACGAACGAAAAAGTTTTTCGAATTCATTCGCGTTCGCGGGCATATACGGGCAATAGCTTTGGCAAATCATATCGTTTGCGAGTATCGTGCTGCAGTATCATGAAATAGGAGTCATATGTCATTTTCTAGTGAAGTAAAAAAAGAGCTGTTGGCGAAAAAAGATCAGGCAAGACATTGTCAGCTGGCGGAGCTGGCAGCGATGCTTGGCGGTGCCGGAAAGCTACATAGGCAGGGAGGCCGGATGCATGTTGCATTCATCACTGAGAATGAGCATGTTGCATCTCGGTATGCGGACCTGTTGGAGCAGACAGGAGAAATCAAAGCGTCTGTGACACAGGCGCATCATATTCAGCAGAAAAATAAGATATCTTATCTGGTTGACCTAAGCCATGAGGAGTCTGTGCAGAAGCTGTTTTTAATGCTGAAAATTATTAGCAGAGATGGAAGGATTCGTGAGCATATGACATTGACGGACGGACAGCTGCTGCAAAAAAGCTGCTGCAAAAGAGCGTTTCTGCGCGGGGCATTTCTGGCTGCAGGATCGATCAGCAATCCGAAAAGATCTTATCATTTTGAGATTGTCGCATCAGACATATGCAAGGCACAGCAGCTTCAGGAGCAGCTTTTAAGCTTTGCGCTGGAAGCAAAAATAGTCGAGCGTAAAAATCATCAGGTTGTTTATCTGAAAGAAGGCTCGCAGATTGTAGATGTACTAAATGTCATGGGCGCGCATAATGCACTGATGAATCTGGAAAATGTAAGAATTATCAAAGAAATGCGTAATGATATTAACCGCCGGGTAAACTGTGAGACGGCAAATATTAACAAAACAGTCAATGCCGCTTATAAGCAGCAGGAGACAATCCGTTTCCTACAACAAGAAGGTATTTTGTGGGGGCTGCCGCAGCAGCTGCAGGAAATTGCACAGCTTAGGATGGAATATCCGGAAGCAACGATTCAGGAGCTCGGTGTATTCTGTAACCCTCAGGTAGGAAAATCGGGCGTCAATCACAGGCTGCGCAGACTGAGTGAAATTGCTAAGCAGATGGGATTCGAGCCGAACCGTTGAAGTCGGAAATCTTCGTAAGCAAACCTACATGCGCATTCAGCATATCACCAAGAATGAAAGTCATGAGTGCATAAGGACATCGTGCCCTTTGGGTATCACTGAAAGAAATCGCTTCGCGATGGGAATTACAATGTAAAAGGAATGATTGTTATGAAAAAACTATTATTTGTATATAATGCTCACTCAGGAAAAGGAACGATTAAGTCAAAGCTGGCAGACATCATTGATATTATGGTGAAGAATGATTATCAGGTCGCGGCACATCCTACACAGGCCCAGGGAGACGCGACAAAAATTATTGAAGAAGAAAGTAAAGATTATGACCTGATCGTATGCAGCGGCGGAGACGGCACATTGGATGAAGTAGTAACAGGCATGATGCATGTACAGGAAAAAAGGCCGATTGGTTATATTCCAATGGGCAGTACGAATGATTTTGCCAATTCCCTGAATCTGCCGAAAAATATCCTAAAAGCAGCAGAAGTGGCGGTTTCCGGACGGCGTTTTGCCTGTGATGTCGGCAGGTTTAATGATAACAGTTTTATATATGTAGCGGCATTTGGAATTTTTACAGAAGTATCCTACCAGACAAATCAGGAATTGAAAAATCTTCTCGGACATGCAGCCTATATTTTGGAAGGAGCAAAAAGCCTGCGCGACATAGAAGCGTATAACATGCGCGTGGAATACGGGGATATGTCTTTGGAAGGAGATTTTATCTATGGAATGGTATCAAATTCCATCTCTGTCGGCGGGTTTAAGCAGATCGCAGGAAAAAATGTGCTGCTGGACGACGGTGTGTTTGAAGTGACCTTGATACGACATCCGAAAAATCCATTGGAATTAAATGAAATCGTAACTTCTCTGGTTGCCAGAGTAGATGAGTCCGACCTTATTTATTCATTTAAGACAGACAAAATCTGCTTTTATACAGAAAAAGAGGTGCCTTGGACGTTGGATGGAGAGTATGGGGGCGCTCATACACAGACAGAGATTAGAAACTGTCATCAGGCGGTTGAAATCATAGTAGAATGATAAAAAGTTTATATTTTGGTGATCGGACGCTGGGAGAGGGGATCTGCCCGGTCTGCCTGCGTCCGTTCCAGAATGCTAAGAATCCCTAAGCATTCTGTATCTGCGCTGTGGCACCGGACGGTCGCGGCACCCAGTCCGCCCCGGCCGCAGACCGGGCAGATTCCCTCTCCCAGCTGTTTCTGACAGGCAGTACATGGGGTCTTCTATCTGTAACGGCTGTATCAGATGAATGATCTCAGATCAGCAGTTCACAGTTCAAGGTTCTGAAGATGA
>CANDMV010000110.1 GCA_947385875.1 uncultured Eubacterium sp.
TGGTAATTGCGGTCATTCTGGGGTTCTGCTATGGCTGTACAGGCAAAGTCAGGAAAATGACGCCCATTGACGCGATCAGAAACGGCCAGACAGGTGAACGCTTCCGTAAAAGAGTGTAATGTGTCTTGGCAGGTCTAAGCTTCCGGCAATGCCTTTCCTTGCGTTGAATGATATTGTAAGCAGCCCCAGGCGTTACAGCATTATCACACTTACATTTTTCCTGTGCCTGTCTCTTTTGCTGATGCTTTCGGCAACGGTTTCTACCATGAACAGCGACAGTCTTGCCACAACATTTGGATGGGCAGGCTGCGATATTTATCTGGATAGTAAAATGATTGCGGAATGTATGCTGGAAGACGGACACGAAAAGCTGGAAAAGCGCCTTGACGAAATGGAACAGGCTCTTGCAGAAAATGATATTCCTGCAAAATGCTATCAGGAAATGATGTTTACCCTGCCCGTCTCTTTTGAAGGAAACGAGAGCAATATTTGTATCTATCAAGGCACAGGCTCCACAATGGATATGTACGAATACACGGCAGGAACAGCACCGCAGAATACTGATGAAATTGCGATCACACGGATTGCCGCGGATAAGCTGAACGCAGATCTTGGCGATACCGTTACGATGAAAACTATTGACGGAGATAAAGAATATATTATTTCGGCGTTTTTCCAGTCTATGAATCAGCAGGGAAGCGGCATACGGCTTCACTGCGATGAGTATATAAATTACGTTCAGGCAGTTGGCGGCTGCGATACGCAGATTACCTTTACGGATCATCCTGACAGCAGGGAAATTGAATGGAGAATGGAAGAAATTCAGAGAATTTTTCCCGATTATAAAAATATAAGAACCTGCGCCGAAGCAGTAGCAGATATGGTCGGTATTGCGGGAGCTCTTGATGCAGTAAAATCTTTTGTGACTGTTCTTACAATCGTATTAGCCGCACTCATAACCGTACTTATGGAGCGTTCTTTTATCGCAAGGGAGCAGGGCGAAATTGCACTCATGAAAGCGATAGGCACACGTAACGGAAATATTTATGCATATCATGCTTTCAGATTTATATTTGTGGGAATCATGGCTGTGATCATCGGCGAAATTTTCGCGATGCCCCTGACACATATTTGCATTGACCCGATCTTTAAAATGATGGGTATGGAGCTTGCAGTTGAATACGTGATTAATCCTGTTGACATGTATCTGATCTTCCCTGTGGTAATTCTTGCCACAACAGCCGCAAGCGCATTCCTGACCTCACTATACACAAGAAAAATCAAGTCCTCTGGCACTGCCAGCATTGAATGATATTGTATAACATGGAATAACTTTAGATAGCATGGAACATCATGGAATAACTTTGGATAATTTGGCACAAGAAAGGATATTACTATGAATATTTTAGAAGTAAAAGACCTCTGCAAAACATATATCGTAAATAAACGCCAGAACAACGTGTTGAAAAATGTAAGCTTTACCGTTTCTGAAGGCGAAATGGCAGCTGTTATGGGGCCGTCAGGATCGGGTAAATCAACGCTTTTGTATGCCGTTTCGGGCATGGATTCCATTACCGCAGGCGAAGTAAATTTCTGTGGAAAGAACATTGCGAAAATGAGTGAAAAGGAGCTTGCAGGCTTACGTCTTGATGAAATGGGCTTTATCTTTCAGCAGATGTATATGCTTAAGAATCTGACCGTTCTCGACAATATAATTCTTCCTGCGTTACAGTCTAATAAGAATACCGAAACACGTAAGGAAACGGTTCGGCGTGGACAGGACTTAATGCGTAAGCTGGGTATTATTGACATTGCTGATAATGACATCAATGAAGTTTCGGGAGGGCAGCTTCAGAGAGCCTGCATCTGCAGAAGTATGATAAATATGCCCAGGGTTTTATTTGCGGACGAACCTACGGGAGCTTTGAACAGAACTGCGTCAAACGAGGTAATGGAGGAACTGGTAAGGTTAAACGAAGAAGGAACAACGATTGTGATGGTAACCCATGACGCAAAGGTAGCCGCAAAGTGTTCCAGAGTGCTGTATATTGTAGATGGCAACGTTAAGGGCGAGTATATAAGTCCGAAAGACTTGGAGATAAAAGAGAAGGAAAGGGAGAGATTATTAAATAACTGGCTGATGGAACTGGGATGGTAAGTATGTTCTTTATAGAGTTTTTTTCCTGGGCTTCATTTTATAAAACAGAAACAGAATTTAAATATTGCAAAAACAATCAACTGTTATCCTGTTATCATCAAAATAAAAAGAAAGAGAGTACGAGAGCTTGTAAAACTGCCGACTGAAACAGGATGGGTGGAGTTTAAGTGCAATAATAAAGAACCACAGCTGATTGGGGAATATATATCAGCATTGAGCAATTCTGCCGCACTATGCAGCAGGACAAAAGGATATCTTGTTTGGGGAATTCAGGATGATGCACATGAAATAATTGGTACAGAGTTTCAATATCGGAAAATGAAATCTGCCGGCGGCTTTGGAAGAATGCTTAGAATCCCCTGGCATTCTGTTCCGTACACAGGTGGCGAAGCCGCAGCGCAGATGCAGAATGCTTAGGGATTCTTAGCATTCTGGAACGGACGCAGGCAGACCGGGCAGATTCCCTCTCCCAGCGTCCGCACAGCCAATATGTAACACTCTATCTGAATTGTTACATATTGGCAAAGCTTAAGTTAATGACATTGTTTCACACCCCGGCCAAAAGAGGCTGTGCTGTAAAAAGTAACGGCATCCGGCCCATTGGAAGTTCGCCTTTGGCGAAGGGCCGGATGCATGGCAGGCCGCATTCTTTGGCCCTGACCAGACAGCAGGTGTCTGGTCAGGGTATGAAAAGTAACATTATAACACCCGCAGGCGGGAAATTAAAATAGCCGCACAGTTTTCCGGACAGGGCGGCTGTTTTGTCTTGTTAATATCTCTAACAATAACTGTCATGAAAGAGCCGGCAAATGATACTTAGAATAAGGATAAATATGTCTCAATAATTCTTTTTAGATATATGATAATCGTCTCCTTATCTTTCGTCTGTTTTTCTTTGACCCAGTCGACTAACGTTCCGGCGAGCGCTTCTGTATAAAAATTTGCAAGAAAAGCCTTAAACTCAGGTTCCAGATGTTTTTTGGATTTTTCGTCTGCGCTGTTGATGATGGAAGATGTGATCTCTATCAGATCTGAATAAAAAAATCGTTTCATTTCATCACGTCCTATGGCATCATAAGCACAGCTGATAATATAGTCATTCTCATCTACGTAATCCATGACAAAGCGGATCGCATCTTCGTAGTCAACCAGCAGATCAAAATGCTTTACTACATTAATCGCTTCCTCGGTCAGCACCCAGCGAAGAAGTGCATAGATATCATCAAAATGATAATAAAAAGTATTCCTGTTTACGCCGCAGTCTTGTATGATTTCTTTTACAGTTATTTTTGAAAAGTTCTTTTGGCGCATGGCTTTTTTTAATGAAAGAGCCAGGGCCTTTTTTGTTTCTAATGAGATTTCCTCATTTTTCAAACGATCATCCCCCGTAATATTGAACACTGCCAGAGTGTACAAGGATTATACTAAAGCATTTTTCGAATATATTCGAGTATATCTCTATTCTGCTAAAAAGCCAATAGACAATTCTAGGCATGTGTCTGGTAAATTGATTGCTGCTCATTCCTGAAGCATGTTCTTATGGAGCACGTGCGTGTATTTGTTAGGCAATCAGCAGCATGATGTCTGACATTGAACACGGACAGGGTCATTGTCTGTTTTATTTTATATTCTTTTCTATATAATCAATCATGTATCGGAAAGATAGCAGGATAATCAAAGTAACGATGAGGGATATTATGATTATTTGTATTGGTCGAGAATTTGGCAGCGGCGGACATGAGATCGGTAAAGAAGTAGCTGATCGGCTGGAATTTGATTTTTATGACTTGACATTGGTAGAGGAAGCAGTGTCTTTCACTACGATTCCACCGGAGGAGTTAGAAAAAGCAGATGAGAGAAAACATAATTCGTGGCTTTACCGTATTTGGTATGATGTACAAAATGAGAAAAGGAAAGGATTATCTGCTAATGACATGCTTTTTTCTATTTACAACCAGTTAATAACGGAGCTTGCCGGTAAGAATAATTGTGTATTTATTGGCCGGTGTGCTGATTATATTCTGCAGAATGCAGGCATAGAAAGAATCAGTCTATTTGTCGCAGCGCCGTTTCAGGATCGGGTGAAAAGAAAAATGGAGCTGGGGGAAGCCGCATAATTATGAATTTTGTATTAACAGTTCTAATTATGGAATACAGCAGACAGCAGAGGTACTTGCAGAGAAATTGATTTAAATATAGGAGGAAAATCTTATGCCAAAACAGCATTATGACATAGTCATGCAGACTTCTATAGGTAAAAGATATGGAACAATGACGGCAGAATGGGGAGGAGGGCAGATCAGCGGACTTATGGAGCTTCTGGGCCATACGGAAGCCTTTCATGGAAAAGTAGATGAAACCGGTAATTGTCATATCAAAGGGCACCTGATTTCTTTGAACCGGACGATTCCATATACTGCAGTGGGCAA
This sequence comes from uncultured Eubacterium sp., assembly GCA_947385875.1. GTDB lineage: Bacteria > Bacillota > Clostridia > Lachnospirales > Lachnospiraceae > Eubacterium_J. The sequence goes on from CANDMV010000110.1 coordinate 4,588, forward strand.
AATCAGCTCATCCATGCTTCAGCTTTCCCTGCAGGGAGAAAGAAATCATTTTAAAATAACAGGGAGTGTAATCCCGGAAAGCGAGGTTGATACTTAAATGGAAAGGTTTTATATAGGCGTTGTAAAGCATAAAAAGCTGGTGATATTTATATTCTTAGTTTGTTTTACAGTCTGTCTGTTCTTACAGAATCTTGTATCTGTCAATTATGATATGAACGACTATTTGCCGCAGGATACAAAATCTACTGTTGCATTGGAGGTCATGCAGGAGGAATTTGACGGCAGCATTCCAAATGCCCGTGTTATGGTAAAGGATGTCTCCGTGCCGGAAGCTTTAGGTTATAAAGAAAAAATCAAACTGGTGGAAGGCGTCACAGAGGTCACATGGCTTGATGATGCTGCGGATCTTACGACACCGATTGCAATGATGGATGCAGATCTTCTGGAAACTTATTATAAGGATGATGCAGCTCTTTATAATGTAACGATTGACGAAGAATATCAAATCCGTGCAGTTGAAGACATCAGAGACATCATCGGAGATAATAATGCAATGACAGGCAGTGTGGTATCAACAGCAGTCGCTACGACAAATACGGTATCTGAAATACAAAAAATTGCTGTCATCGGCGTTTTGTTTGTCTTGATTGTTTTACTTCTTACAACAGCCTCATGGATAGAACCTTTACTGGTTTTATCGGGGCTTGGCGTTGCAATCATAATAAATAATGGAAGTAATTTGATATTTGGTGAAATTTCCTTTGTTACAAATGCGGCGGGCAGTATTTTACAGCTGGCAGTATCCCTGGATTACTCTGTATTCCTGATTCATCGCTTTGAAGAATGCCGCGAACATACGATGGATGCTGACCATGCGATGGTAGAAGCATTGTGTAAATCAACCGGTTCTATTTTTTCAAGCGGGCTTACTACAGTTATTGGATTTTTGGCATTAGTGCTTATGCAGTTTAAGCTTGGCCCGGACCTTGGATTGGCGCTGGCAAAGGGGATAGCGATCAGCTTAATCACCGTATTCCTTTTTATGCCTGCATTGATACTCATCACCTATCAATGGCTTGACAAGACAAGGCATCGATCATTTATGCCGGGCTTCAAGGGATTGGGCAGACTGGTAAATCGTATAGCTGTGCCGATGGTTTGTATATTTGCCGTATTGATTGTACCCAGCTATCTGGCGTCTAATTCCAACGAGTATCGTTACGGCTCTTCCATGATTTATGGGGAAGGGACGACATATGGCAAAGATAAAGCAGAAATTGAGAATATTTATGGAAAGAGTGACACCTATGTGATATTAGTTCCGAAAGGAAATAACGAATCAGAGTTTCTGATGTCAGAAGAACTGCGGGCAATGCCGCAGGTAACCGAGATTCTGTCTTATGTGGATACCGTCGGGATGGAGATTCCGCCCGAATACCTGGACAGCGCAACTCTCTCACTGCTTCAGTCGGAAAATTACAGACGGTTTGTGATAACTGTGAGAGCTGATTATGAGGGGGAAAAGACCTTTGAGCTTGTAGAAAATCTGCGGAAAACTGCAGATCAATATTATCCGGGAGCGGCACAGATCGCAGGAGAAGGTGTCAGCACTTATGATTTAATGAATACGGTTACGGCTGATATGGTAAAAGTAAATCTATTAGCCATTGGTGCAGTTTTCTGTGTCCTGCTCCTTACAATGAAGTCCATATCGATTCCTTTTATATTGGTGCTTGGCATAGAAACGGCAATCTGGCTGAACCTTTCTGTTCCTTATTTTGTAGACGCACCTGTGTATTATATTGCCTATTTAATTATCAGCTCTGTTCAGCTCGGTGCAACTGTTGATTATGCGATTTTATTGACAGATCGATATAAGGAAAATAGGAACTCATTGGATAAGAAACAGGCCGTAATACAGACAATTTCCGATGTCACGGTATCGATTCTTACATCCGGAAGCACTCTTACTGTGGTGGGATTTTTACTTGGATACGTATCGACAAACAAGCTGTTATCTCAGATTGGTATATTTTTAGGCAGAGGGGCTATTTTTTCATTATGTATTGTTTTATTCGTTCTGCCCGGACTGCTGTATTTATTTGACAGCATTGTGATTAGAAAAAAGAAAAGAAAATTCGTATAGGAGGTAATATAGTGATGAGACAAATCAAAAAATGGACGGCAGTTTTATTAACGATTCCTATGGCAGCAGTGATGCCTTTATCGGTATGTGCAGCAGAGGAAAATACGCCAAAGGAAGAAGTGGTATACATAAATCTGAATGCCGATGGAACAGCGGAGGAAATCAATGTTGTCAATATTTTGAGAGGAAATACACAAGACGCAATGACAGAAATGATAGTAATGACAGATTACGGAAAATATCTGGATGTAAGGAATATGACAACAACAGATGCAGTTGACTATTCAGGCGATACCGTAAAAATCAATTCGTCTGCCGAAAAGCTATATTATGAGGGGAAGCTGGAAAGCATCATTATGCCGTGGGATATTCAGATCCGTTATTTTTTAGATGGCGAGGAATATACGGCAGAGGAGATTGCGGGCAAAAGCGGTGAACTAAAAATAACGATCCAGATAGCACAGAATCAAAAATGCCGAGGAGATTTTTACGATTATTATTCACTGCAGGCTTCTCTGTCATTCGATACGGATAAATGTAAAAAAATCACTGCCCCGGATGCTACGATTGCAAACGTCGGAAGCAATAAGCAGCTTACTTATACGATTCTGCCTGGAAAGGGTGCGGATCTTGAGATTACAGCAGAAGTGACTGAATTTGAAATGGATGCAATATCCATCAATGGAATTCCGCTGAACCTTAACATTGAGGTAGATGATGAAGAATTGATGGAGCAGATGACGGAGCTGCTGGATGCGACCAGTCAGTTAGACGATGGAGCGGGAGAGCTTGAGGATGGCATCACAGAACTACAGGACGGCGCACAGTCTGAATTAAAAAGCGGTGCGGCAGATTTGAAGGACGGCGCGGGACAGCTTCATAATGGTGCCGCAGATTTAAAGGACGGAGGAAGCAGTCTTAAGGATGGCGCCGCTGGACTTCAGGATGGAGTAAATACACTGGATCAAGGGATTCATTCGCTGAATCGTGGAGTCGGACAGATTCAGGAGGCTTTGAATGCGCTGAACCGGCAATCGCCGGAGCTGGTGAACGGTTCGGCATCTTTTCAGGCAGCGCTCGCACAGCTTCAGGCAGCACTAAGCGGGGTATCCTTGACAGCAGAAGATTTAAGCGCATTGACAGATGCTTCTTCGGCAATAAAAGCTGGCATAGATGAGCTTGTAAATGGGATAACTGCCTTGCAAAATCATGTGAGCTTTGATGCATACAAAGCTGCTATGTCCCAAAATGGTTTGGATATTGATGCACTGCGGCAGAAAAATGAGTCCGCCGTCAGCAGTCTGGAGGGACTTACTGCATCATTGTCCTCACAAATAGAAGAGCTCAAACATGCCGGCATAGATACATCTGAAATGGAATTGCAGGTTTCACAGCTGTCTGATATGATGTTATTATTAGGTGCTAACAATGCCGGCATAGATGGAACAGAAAGCTATCTGCAGACAGTGAATGCCAATTTATCTTCTTTACTTCAGGGGGCGGCATCGCTGCAGGAGAATTATGAGGTTTTTGACGGAAAAATAGGGGAGCTGGTGAATAAGCTTGGCGGTCTGGCTTATCAGATGTCAGAGCTTTCATCTGCCGTAAATACATTAGTTGTGGAATATGGGAAGCTGGATGATGGGATTCATGGTTATACGCAGGCTGTTGCACAGATTGCCGCAGGCTATTCACAGATCACAGATGGAGCCGCACAGCTTGTTACCGGGAGCGGTGAACTAAAAGCAGGAAGCGAAAGTTTATACAGCGGAACAGGAGAGCTGCTTTCCGGTATTGTGAAACTATACGATGGAACAGGAATCTTAAAGGATGCCACAGGAACACTGGATGATGGCGTTGCAGAGCTTTTAGCCGGTATCGCGCAGCTTAAAGACGGTGCCGGTGAATTGAAGGACGGCACTTCCACTATGAAGGAAGAAACCAAGGGCATGGATACGGAGATTTCTGATAAAATTGACGAGCTGATTAGAACAGTTACAGGAGGGGATTTTGAGGTAACCTCTTTTGTATCTGAGAAAAATACGAATGTGCAAAGTGTACAGTTTGTAATGAATGCGGATGGCATAAAGGCTGAGGAAGACAGTGAGGAAATCGAGGAAGCGCCAAAGCAGCTTTCGGCTTGGAATAAGTTTTTAAATTTGTTTGGAATGTATCATGAAGACTAGAGCGTGTTTGAAAAATCATTCCTGCGATCTGCACTCCCCACTTTGCGGAGAATTCATCCCAAATTTAATCAACATAGCCCGCTATGCCTCATAAATTTGGGATAAATTCTCCAGATCATGCCCTGTGGGTACAAAGTAGCAGATCATGCCCTGTGGGTACATCTCACGGAAAGCATTTTTCAAACACGCTCTAGAGCCAATTAGCATATTTTAGAACTTCTTGAGAAGGCACTGCAAAAATCACCTGATAATGAAGAATTAAGAAAAGTAAGGGATATTTTCAGTTAATGCTTGAAGATGGCAATTAATTATAACTAAATAACAGCTGGCAGCTAAACCAGAGGTGTAAAGTCTTATTAAATTATTAAGGCTTTGCACCTTTTTAATTTGCATAAATCCACAAAATGCTCCGTGCAAAAGTTGGGCTTCAGCATGGTTCGACTCCATGCACAGCCAGTCCGGCTTTTAAAGGCTGCTATAATAAGGAAATCACTCATATCAAAAAGGAAGGAGAAAAAATACCGGTTGCGCTTGGATTCATCCAGAAGATATATGATTTACAAGTGGGAGAATTCTGGAGCGAAAAATTTCCCCTTGATGTTTACTAAGGGAAAGCGTATAATACAGTTAAATCAATATAAAAGCAGGGGAGCTTGTATAAGCAGGCTGAGAGGAAGTAATCGAACTTCGACCCTTTAACCTGATGCGGATAATGCCGCCGTAGGAAGTCATGATTTAACAGATTTTTTACAGGAGGCACCTAAGCTGTCTCCTGTTTTTTATGCATACGGGCATCCAAAGGAAATATGTCAGCAGAAGCTGACGGATACCCGGTGCGCGAGTAGGGGAAAATCTTTCCTGCTCGATTTATTAAGAAGATCATGCAGTGCGACGACAAGGAGAAGATATGATGTTAAGACAAATATTTGAAAATGTAAGAATGAAATGCCCGCTGATTCACAATATTACTAATTATGTAACGGTCAATGACTGCGCGAATGTGTTGCTTGCCTGCGGTGCGTCTCCGATTATGGCAGATGATGAGGATGAAGTCTCGGACATTACATCCATCTGTGCCGGACTAAATATCAACATCGGAACATTGAACAGACGAACGATTGCTTCGATGCTTGCCGCAGGGAAGCGTGCAAATGAACTGAATCACCCGGTCGTATTTGACCCGGTAGGAGCCGGCGCTTCAAAGCTTCGTACCAAAACCGCAGAAAAACTGTTGGAAGAAGTTAGGTTTGCTGTGATACGGGGAAATATCTCTGAGATAAAAACACTCGCATCCGGCAGCGGTACAACAAAAGGTGTAGATGCTGATATAGCGGACAAGGTAACAGAGGAGAACCTGAGTGAGGCTGTCTTGTTTGCAAAAGAATTTGCTATGAAAACCAGAGCTGTGGCAGTGATTACCGGAGCTGTCGATATTGTGGCAGATGGCAGAACTGCATACTGTATCCGTAATGGGCATCCAATGATGTCCTCCGTCACTGGCACAGGATGCCAGTTATCGGCTGTGACTGCTGCCTTTGTGGCTGCAAATCCCGATCATCTTTTGGAAGCTGCCGCGGCTGCTGTATGTGCAATGGGAATTGCCGGTGAGACAGCATATCAAAGGCTTACAGAACTGGATGGAAATGCTGCGTACAGAAGCTATATCATAGATGCAGTTTATAATCTTACGCCAGAAAAATTGGAGGAAGGAGCCATGTATGAAGTGCGATAAAAAACAAAGCCGGCTGCAAAAACGGAACGTGAAAAAGATGGAGGAGTGCCGGATATGAAATGTGATAAAAAAACAATGCTGCTCTATGCAGTGACAGACAGGGCATGGACGGGCAGGCAGAGCCTTTATGAACAGGTCGAAGCAGCCCTAAAAGGCGGAGCAACCTGTGTCCAGCTCCGTGAAAAGGAATTGGATGATCGGGAATTATTAGCAGAGGCATTAGAAATCTCTGCTCTGTGCAGACAGTACAAAGTACCGTTTATTGTCAACGACAATGTAGACACGGCCATTCAATGCAGGGCAGACGGGATTCATGTAGGGCAGGAAGATCTGGAAGTGTGTCGTGTACGTCAGAAGGCCGGGGACGGCATGATAATCGGCGTATCCGTTCATTCTGTGGAAGAAGCTGTAGAAGCAGTAAAAAATGGAGCAGACTATCTTGGCGTCGGTGCTATGTTTTCCACTGCGACGAAAGCGGATGCGAAAATACTGTCCAAAGAAATTCTGCGTGAGATCTGTGCCGCTGTTGATGTTCCGGTAGTTGCCATTGGCGGCATCAGCAGGGAAAATATTTTTCAGCTCGAAGGCTCTGGTGTGGATGGCGTGGCTTTAGTCAGCGCGATTTTTGCGGCAGAGGATATTGAAAGCGAATGCCGTCTGCTCCGCCGGCTGTCAGAGGAAATGGTGGCTGCATGAGGATAAAATGCATAATCTTTGATTTTGACGGGACTCTGTTTGACTCCATGTTTATCTGGGACGATGCCGGGGAAAAATATCTCCGCTCCCTCGGCAGGAAACCGAAGCCGTCGATGAGGGAAGATCTGCAGGCTTTGAGCTTGTATCAGTCGGCATGTTATTTCAAGGAAGAATATGGTCTGGCTCTTTCTGTGGATGAAGTGATGGAGGGGATCAGCCAGACCGTTGGATATTTTTACATACATGAAGCTAAGCCCAAGGAGGGAGTCGGTCGTTTCTTGGAAGAAGTGAAACAATCAGGCATCTCCATGTGTATTGCGACGGCAAATGAACGTTCGCTCGTTGAAGCGGCTCTAAGACGATGCGGGATAGAGCATTTCTTTGATGCAGTCTTTACCTGCACAGAGGTGGGGTGCGGAAAAGATGAGCCTGTCATTTTCCGCAGGGCAATGGAATATTTCCATGCAGACCGCAGCAGTACAATCATTTTTGAAGACGCATACCATGCTGTTTGGACTGCAAAAGCTGACGGATTTATGGCTGCAGCCGTATATGATGAAAGTGAAAAAAGGCAGAGTGAGATTCAGCAGCTGTGTGACTGTTATCTTACAGATTTTAAGCATGTGGAGCATTTTTGGAAGTTTGCAGCAGAAAAGGAGGAAATTAATGAAGACAGCATTAACGATTGCAGGAACTGACCCTAGCGGAGGCGCCGGCATTCAGGCGGACATTAAGACAATGACGATGAACGGCGTTTATGCCATGAGCGTAATTACGGCACAGGTAGCACAAAATACAACTGGTGTAAGAGCCATTCAGGAATCTACGCCGGATTTTCTGAAAGATCAGCTGGATGCCGTATTTGAGGATATTTTTCCAGATGCGGTGAAAATCGGCATGGTATCGTCGGCGGAGCTGATTCGCGTGATTGCATACCGCCTCAGGTATTTTCAGGCGGTTCATATCGTGTTGGATCCCGTCATGGTTGCAACTAGCGGTTCTTCTTTAATGAAGACGGATGCGGTGCAGACTTTGATCGATGAACTGATACCGATGGCTGAGCTTATTACGCCGAACATTTCAGAAGCGGAGGTTCTGTCCGGATTGTCTGTGCAGAGCAAGGATGACATGCTGGCAGCAGCGAAACGTATCTTTGATACATACGGCTGTGCTGTCCTGCTCAAAGGAGGACACAGCATCAATGATGCAAATGACCTGCTGTATGCAAAAGGCGCTGGCCGCTGGTTTGAGGGAAAGCGTATCAACAATCCGAATACGCATGGAACCGGATGCACGCTGTCAAGCGCGATTGCTTCTAATCTGGCAAAGGGGCTTTCTTTGGAAGAGTCAGTTATTAAAGCCAAAGATTATATTTCTAAGGCTTTATCTGTCATGCTTGATTTAGGAAAGGGATCCGGCCCTATGCAGCATAATTTTATTCTAAATGACTTAAGCATTTAATCTTTTGGATCATCACAATCGAAATGATAGCTTCGGCATTCGAGCACAGCAGCTGTTTTTTTGAATCGTCGAAACGGCTGGTTTGATTATCAGATCTGCCGTTATATAAAAGATGTCATTGTGGGTTTCAGCAATGGGAAGATCTTGCGGCAGTAGATGCATCTTCGGATGTGGGACGTGCAGATTGGAGAAGGATATTGGAAAGAGTGATTCCTTATGTGGACTTTTTTGTGCCGAGTATTGAAGAGCTGTGCTTTATGCTCGACAGGCAGAGGTTTGAAGCCTGGCAGCTAAGAAGCAATGGGGAAGACATTACCGATTCGCCTGACTTAGAAAGGGACATACAGCCTCTTGCCGGCGAATGTATGAAGCTGGGGGCTAAAGTACTGATGATTAAATGCGGTGTCAAAGGGATGTATTATCGTACTGCTGGACAGGAAATATTAGGCAGTATCGGCAAAAACCTTTCATTGAATGTGGAGGAATGGAAAGAAAAAGAAGGATTTGAGCGAAGCTATATTCCTGAAAGGGTGTTGTCAGGAACAGGGGCGGGAGATACTGGCATTGCTGCATTTTTGTGTGTGATGCTGGAAGGAAAGGCGCTTGAAAGCTGTATGTATCTTGCAGCTGCGAAGGGGGCATCGTGTGTCGCTGCATATGATGCGTTGAGCGGATTAAAGTCTTTTGAAGAATTTTGCGTTTGTAATGCGTAGTTTATGCGCATTCCTGACCCGTGAAAAGTAACCTGAGCATTACTGTACTGGATATAATTTGGAAAAACGCTCTGGACAGTTTGTGAAAGTTATGTTAAGATCAGACTGTCGTTTGAGGGATGTAATGTAAAAATATAATTTGCAAAACATGTATCCTTAGAGATGTAAACCACCCTGACAGCTTTGTGAGGGTGGTTTTTACATGGAGAAGTATAGTTTGGAAAGGGCTGGTGCATAGATCTGATGGTAAATATATTTTGGGTGATATTTGTTTGCATTATAATAATGAATATGATTGGGCTGCTTATTATGGGAATTGATAAAACAAGAGCAAGACATCATGCATGGAGAATACCGGAAGCTATGCTTTTTTTAGTGAGTGCTTTAGGCGGGAGTGCCGGGACGTGGGCGGGAATGTATCTGTTTCGGCATAAGACAAAGCATTGGTATTTTGTCGTTGGAATGCCGGCTATATTGGTAATACAGATTGCGGCATTGATATATGTGTTTTATAGATTATTTGGGTAAATTTAGCGTGTGGAAAAATAATTAAAAAAATAGAAAAAAATGCAAGGATTTTCCAATGTCAAACGTGTTATTAGTGAAATACAAAATACAAGTCAGTTTGTTTGAATGATTACAAATAAGGAGGATTAGAATCATGAAACATATGAAAGTTCGTATATTGGCGGCTGCAATCACAGGGGCGGTTTTATTCATGCCTGCATCGAGTGTCTATGCACATGGACATGGACATGGAGCAGGGCATCACAGCAGCAGTGTCAGCTATTATTACTGCGGAGGTCATGCTGCACATACACATTCAGGCGGTGTCTGCCCATATGCGGGTTCAGGGGCGGTCTACTACCACTGCGGAGGACATCCGGAACATCTTCATGAAAATGGTGTCTGCCCATATGCCGGCTCGGTGAGCAGGAGCACAATTAGAAAGGTGCAGAATACATTAAACAGCTGTGGATACAGCTGTGGGACAGCAGACGGCGTAATGGGTACCAAGACCAAGAAAGCTTTGAAAAAATATCAAAGGGATAATGGCCTTAAGGCAGATGGCGTAATAGGCAGCGCTACATTAAAGTGTATGGGATTATAGCAGATAGGAATGAAAGTACATGGATAATTAAAATGTTTCCGCATTGGCGGATGCTTGTAACAGTTGAGGGATGTCTGTGTATTTACTGCACAGACCGTAAGAAAATGATTTAGCAGTGAAAAAATCCCATAGCGAAGCGATTTTTAACGGATTTTTTCATATAATGTGAAGGAATCTGTACTGTTACGGGCGCTGAACAGATGCCGGACGGCTCGTATGTCTGGTCATAAGAAAATAGTCACGGAAAAAGCTCTGTTTAAAACAGGGCTTTTTGTGATTGGCTTATACTCACGAGCGATGAAGTCTGCCATATGCTTCAAGATTACAACGCACATGAGTCGGCGTTATTTGGTAAATTTGTAACAGTTTTGTAACAGTTCAGATAGGGTGTTACATATTGGCTGTGCGGACGCTGGGAGAGGGAATCTGCCCGGTCTGCCTGCGTCCGTTCCAGAATGCTAAGAATCCCTAAGCATTCTGC
>CANDMV010000111.1 GCA_947385875.1 uncultured Eubacterium sp.
GGGCTTCTAAGCATTCTTCCAACGTCACCAGAAGACGGAACCGCTCCCCGCACCCAGCTGTTTTTCATAAGCCTTACAGCAAAAATGCTGACGATACAAACGGGATCTTTGGCTGCGAGCCGCGATCTAAGATCTATGCTATTCCAGACAGGCATTCCATGAATATTCTGTCCGTAACAGTTGTACCCAGTCAGCGATTTCCGGCCGACGTATCACAGTTAAAACAGCTATATCTGGTCAGTGGTTTCCGGCCGGTGTATCATAGTTATACAGCTGTATCCGGTCGGCGATTTCTGGTCAGCGTGTCACAGCTAAAGATTCTATTTGTAACTAGTACCATTATTGTAAGGCTTATCAAAAACAGCCGGGTGCGGGGTGCCGGCCTGTCTCTGGGTGACGTTGGAAGAATGCTTAGAAGCCCTTAGTATTCTGTACGATACACAGGCGGCGAAGCCGCAGCGGCACCTTTAGCTTCCGGCCTTAGGCCGGGGCGGACTAGTACACCGTAAAATAAATAACTGATACATAAACGCAGGATATTTTTTCGAGAGTACATGTCAAAAACCGGAGGTGTACCGGGGTACATTGAGGATTTTTGACATGTGCTATCGGAAAAATAGACAAGTTTAGGTGTCAGTTATTTATTTTACGGTGTACTAGGTGCCGCGACCGTCCGGTGCCACAGCGTAAAAACAGAATGCTTAGGGATTCTTAGCATTCTGGAAAAGTCACCCAGAGACAGGCCGGCCCCCCGCACCCGGCGTCCGGGTATCCATAAATGTAACACCCTATCTGAACTGTTGTCTTCTAAAAGCTATTTTCAATAAAGGGCGGATAAAGTCTTTGGCGCTTTGTCTCTGTATAAACAAATAGTAAATTTTTCAAGGATGCATATTGCAGCTGATTCTGGGCAGACTCTGTAATACTACTTTTAAAAGTATTTCAGGCAATATAGATGTGAAGCTTGTTGCAGACTGGTGTATGATGAAACCAGTGGATTGGCAAACAGACCAACGGGCAGATCGCAATGATTACAGTTTTACAGAAATGAGGGATTAAGATGAAAGTTATGTTAGATCAGCTCTTAGACAGCAGGGGGATTTCTCAAAACCAAATGTCGAAGGATACCGGAATATCCATATCTACTCTTAGAAACTTAAATCATAATAGAACTTCCAGGATCAGCTTTGACGTATTAGAAAAAATATGTGGTTATTTGAACTGCGATGTGCAGGATGTGCTTTGTATAGAGAGGGAATAAAGGCAGTTGCATAGCATGACAGCAGTATTGTTACAGTTTTACAAAAGTGGAGCTGTAACGTACTGCTGATTTGCTATAGATAATAAGATGATTTGTTGTAAATATTAAGGCAATTAATATAACAGGTCATCTTGTCAGAACTGTTACCAGTTAATTGGAATTGTGAAGGTTATATTATAATTTGACAGTTGCTTTTATCTTTTTTGAATACGTACCGAACAGTTTTTTATTATTACTGTCTAGGGTATATGCTCTGACTCTGATATAATAGGTTTTGCCCTTTTTTAAGCCTGTTATCATGCAGGAGGTCTTTTCCATGTTTTTTTGCTTTGACGGCTGCATGGTATTGTTTGCTGCATATTGTACAGTGTATCCATCGCAGTCTTCCATCGGCTCAAATTGAATGAGCAGTTTATTTTTTGCTTTACTTTGTACGGTGATATTTGACATTTGGTCAGGCGTGAATATATTTTCACCATAATCTGGAGCGTTTGCAAGGGCCGGATCAAAAGCTGCTGTACATGGAGGTGCTATGCTGATCCATTCTGAAGACGGTTCATGTTCCTTTTTTTCTGAGTCTTTTGAGAGCAGCAGTGCGTCTGTTACGTTAAGAAAGGTTTCATCACCTCGAAGGTCATCCCAAGTGCAGTCTACATTGTACCAGGTATATCCCATACGAACTTTATTCCAGGCATGTCCCGCACTGGTAAGGGTCACGCACGGTATACCTGAGCGGTTGCATAAAAGTGAGAACATTTGTGCATAGCCTGCGCAGACGGTTGTTTGATCAAATAAAATGGCGCTGATACAGCTCTGGCTCATTTGATAGTCATCGGGATCTTCTGTTTCCATGTCTTCGTTGTAGTCCACATGCTGACATACAAGGCTGTGAATAAAACGCTCCTTTTCTACAGGTGTTTCTAATTCGTTAATCTGCTGTTCCCATACGTTCAGCTGCTGGGCGAGCTTCTGTGTATATTCAGCGCGGACGCTGCCGTCAGCAAAAATCTCATACAGTCCTATGGTCATTGCCTTTGTAATCTCTGAATAGATGACAGAATTTCTCATAAAGTAATATTGTGGATTTTCAAACATAAAACAGTAAAATACTTTTTTCATCTGCTGAATCGTCAATCCGCTGTAAGAGACAATCGGCAGAACATAGACGGAGGTGTTTTTATTATTCCGTTTTACGTTTGCTGTCTGAAAGCTGTCTGTTCCAGTCAGGTATAGATCTGCATGTTTCTTTAGATTCAGATATAGTTTCTTTTCTGGAGTTGTCAGCAGGCTGAAATAGTAATCATTTCCGCTGTCGGCCCATTCACTTCTGGAAAGATCATATGGAGCAGCAGAATTTATTTTTTTAGAAGGCGAGTCTGCAGTGTGTGTAATTTTATCGACAGCGTAAAAATCGGCTGCCATTCTTGGTGAGGAGCTGTTAGTGGTTTGATTATTTTTTTCAGATTTATTCCAATCGATGTTGTGTCGTTCTGTGCGAGCATAGGTCTGTGAGGCAGCGCTTAAAATGCTTCCTGCTGTAACAAATGCTGCGATGCATCCGGCGGCCAGTTTTTTCGCATTCATAAGTCAGTTCCTTTCATTTGCTTTCCTTAATGTTCCTTATATGTATATCAATACGAAAACTGGTTAATATTTTTTGGAATAAGAAGCTGGTAAAAATTGGGATGGGTAAGCGCTGACTGAGCGGCTGTGTTAATTATTGGATTCAGGCAGTTTTTTATGAAACAGCATTTTGCATAGCTCAATTTCTTCTTCCGTCGATAAGCTGTTTTCAAATATCACAGTGCCCTGATGCGTGCATGTAGTCCGAAGGCCGGCCACTGTGAGCCGTCTGCACATTTCTCTTGCAGTTCCGCTGCCGCCGTCAAAAATACGGACACGTTCTCCAGCGATCTGTTGAATGAGTCCTCGTACAAATGGATAGTGTGTACATCCCAAAACGATAGAATCAATTTCTCTTAAATAGGGTGACAGCAGATCTTCCAAAAATGACCGCAGATCATCGCCGTCCGTGTTGCCGGATTCAACAAATTCCATGAGACCGGGGCAGGGAAGGCCGATAATGTCTGCGTTCATCTCATAGCGCATCATCAGATTTTTATATTTATTACCATTAATAGTCATAGGGGTAGCCATGACGAGAATGGCAGGGTGGCCGGGCTGCAGCGCGGCGGGCTTTAATGCAGGCTCGATACCGACTAAAGGCAGGTCTGGATACATGCCGCGCAGTATGCGTACGGCAGCGGCAGTGGCTGTATTGCAGGCCACGACAATTCCTTTGGCACCCTGAGCCAAAAGTGTCTGCACATTTTTTATCGTAAGACGCTGGATTGATTCTAATGGTTTTGTGCCATATGGAGCATTGATCGAGTCACCAAAATAAATATAATTTTCTTCGGGCATGATCTTATATAATTCTCTTAATACACTGATACCTCCCATGCCGGAATCGAATACGCCGATTGGCTGGTTCTTTTCGTTCATCTGTCTGTCTCCTTATAGAAAAGCAGGCTTGAATTGACTTAAGCCTGCTTAGTATTTATACTGACGAGCAATAAAATTTGTCAACAACACCGACTCACAAGCGTCAATACTGAAAGCTATATGGAAAATGTTATTCATATTCTATATTAACATCCACAGATACAAGTTCTCCGGCATCATTTGTGATTCCATCTACTTGTGAATTTGTGCCGCTGTACTGTCCGCTGTTATACTGCCAGTATTTTATATTGCCGGTTCCGATATATCCGGTTTCAAGCTTTAGGCTGCGGTAGCGGGCAATCCATAAATCAATGCCTTCCAGCTGTGTCCGGTCCAGATTTGAATTTAAAAATGTCAGATAGCTGTATAATACAAAGCGGTATCCGGCATCTTCAATTACCTGTTTGAATGCCCTTATCATATTATGCAGATTTTCTTTTGTCATGCTGGCAGACTTATGTACGTCATCTTCCAGGTCAAACGCAATCGGATAATCCAGATGTCTTCCATTTAGGATAGCAAGCACCTTACGGGCTTCCTCTTCTGCTTCGGCAACGGTTACGGCGCGGCTGTAGCAGTAAACCCCCAGCGGCATCCCGACAGATGAAGCATTCTGGTATTTCGTCTCAAAGGTATAGTCTTCCAGGTCATGGTTGCTGATTCTTAAAAACGCAAAATCAATTCCAGATTTTTTTACACGGCACCAGTCCACTTCTTCCTGCCATCTGGATACGTCAATACCGTTTTTGATACCAGGTGTTACAGTTACGATAGTACTAGCGCTCTTTCCGGCGACGGTTGCAGTGATTGTAGCGGTTCCGTATGATACACCAGTGACGAGTCCATCAGAATTGACAGATGCAATTTCAGGATCTGAAGATTTCCATACAACGCTTCCCTGACGGAAGGTAGCTGCTTCTAGTGGCTTAGATACTCCTGAACATAATTTCAGCGTGCGGGTGCTCATGGAAACACCGCCTACTGTATAGCTGACTGGACGGCACGTGTTTCCTTCTCCGGCTTTATTGGCGGCAGATACTTTATATAAGTATGTCACGTTATCCTTAAGACCTGTATCGATATAAGAAGGATCCACGAGGTTTTTCGCAATGCAGGTATATTTTGAACGGCTTCCGTCTGAACGATATAAATTATAAGAATCTGCACCGACTGAGGTCTGCCAGCTGATCTGTAAGATATCGGTTGCTGTCTGTGTGATAGTAAGGCCGATTGGGGAGCTGGCTGCTACATCGCCTCCCAGTGTACTGCTGGCAAGGCTTAAGCCTGTGTAATTGCTGTTTGCATAAAGAGCTCTGATCCGGTAATAATAGGTACCTCCGGGAGTAACAGACCGGTCTTCGTATCCGACAATCGTACCGCTTGCCGCATCTGCAATTTTTACAAATCCTTTATCAGATTCTGTGCTTCGATAGATTCGATATCCGGTAGCGCCTGCGACTTTGTCCCAGGCCAGAGCCAGGCTGCGGTTTTTTATATTTGTATGTACTGCTGTCAAAATAGGTGCATCCATCTGCGTCTGAACCGATGCCGGTTCGGATTGTCTGCTTTTAGAAATAGTTCCGTCCGGATCTTGTATATAGGCGGATATTTTATAAAAAAATTTTTTGCCCGGAACAATGCCGGTATCTGTATAGGTTAGTGTCGCGTTGTTAGTAATTGTTTTTATTTTGCGATAGGTGCCGTCTTCTTTGACGCTGCGGTAGATGATGTAGCCGGATGCTGTATCTGTCTTATCCCATGAGAGCTTTGCGGAATGGTAATCCAGCGGCTCGCAGGTCAGTGTAGAATCTTCAGCAGGTACAGAGGGGTCTGCAGGTTCAGAAGGTTCCGCAGGAGCAGAGGGGTCTGCGGGTTCGGAAGGCTCTGTTGGTTCCGAAGGCTCCGTTGGTTCAGAAGGCACATCGAAAGTGACGAACTGTTTTTTTGACCATTTTCCAAAGACTGGATGGTCATCTACTACACGAACGGCACGTACGCGGTAATAATATGACTCTTTTGTATCAATAGTTTGATCTAAATAGGAAAGCTTTGTCGTAGTGGTGATGAGTGTAAAAGCTTTTTTGGCAGCAGTCCTGCGGTATAATTCGTAATTGGCTGCACCGGCTATTTTTTTCCATTCTACTGAAACAGATTGTGCCTTTGGCGTTTCGATCTTGGTAATTTTTGATTTCCTTAAAAAGGGCTGCGCTTTGACAGAAGTATAGTTGCCGAGTTTGCCGTTTTCATCAATGGCGCAGACACGGAATTGATATTCTGTTCCTGTCAGCAATTTTTTGCATTTGTAAGTTAAAGTATCCGGTTTTGTTTTTTTTGCCGGAGTATACTCGATTCCATCTGTGGAAATCTCAATCTGATATTTTGCAGCACCTTCTACGGCACTCCAGCTTAGTGTTACAGAGTTGTATTTGACCTTTGTTGTCTCCAGTGTCTCTGGTGCAGGAAGGATTTCGTTTCTGTTTTCGCTGCTGTCAGATTCTTTGGCTCCATCATTAGTGAGAGGGAGTTTTTTGCTGCTGTAAGTTTCTTCGGCTTCATCATTAGTGAGAGGGAGTTTTTTAATGTTATTGGCGTTAAAAAAATGATCCTCTAATTGAGAATTGGGCTGTTCATATAAGCTGTCATCGGTCTGCAGCAGACGATCAGAGTTTGCCTGTGCTGCTGAAATTGGCTGTACTACTAACGATGTGCATTCAACGCTTAGAATGGCTGCGGTTAGTATTTTTTTTATTCTGTGTGACATGATTTCCTCCATAAAAGCTTTTGTATATATGGTTCATGCAGTATTTAAAGTATGCGAATCAGGTTTGCTATTTAATGTTATTCGGGCAGGTCTTTATGCGCTTGATATTGCAGTCCTGCACACGGCCTAAACTACAGTCTACCATTCCCATTAAAAAACAGAAAGCTTGTTCTTTTTGAACGGTCTTTGTTTTTTTCTTCCGTTCCTGTTCTAAGATACAGGTAGTTGTCCGTTTATTATTGCAGTCTTGGATTCTTCCTGAATCACAATCTACGATTCCTTTTAAAAAGCAGAATTTATTTCCCATGAAGAATTCTCCTTGTGTGTAATTAATATAATATACATACATTGTATTAAATATTGATTAATGTATGTAATTGGCGTAATTGATGTCGCCGACAATTATTTAATGCTATTATTACAAATTTTTATACATATCGCAAGTAATTTTCTATTTTTTAATCTGGCATTTTTTAGTTCCATTTCTTGTTGTTTCGTGGTATACTTTTTAAGTCGCGTTCAATTTATCGAGGTATCGCTTCATAACTGCATTGCGATAAAGAGACGGATAAAAAACGCCATACATATGGCAGATGGGAGTTTATTTTATGAATACGTCATCTATTGTTATTATGATAGCCATTTTATGCTATCTCGCTCTTATGATTGGAATTGGAATCCAGTTTTCTAAAAAAAATGTGTCTACAGATGATTTTTATCTGGGAGGGCGCAAGCTTGGGCCGTTTGTAACTGCTATGAGCGCCGAGGCTAGTGATATGTCAAGCTGGCTCTTGATGGGGCTGCCGGGAGTAGCATATCTGACGGGGCTGTGTGATGCGACTTGGACAGCTCTTGGGCTTGTGCTTGGTACATGGCTGAACTGGCTGTTTGTATCAAAAAAAATCCGCCGTTACAGCAATCAGCTTGGTGCCATAACAATTCCTGATTTCTTTTCCAAAAGGTATCACGATAAAAATATGCTCAACTGTATCGCGGCAGTCGTGATCGTAGTCTTTTTTATTCCATATACGGCAAGCGGATTTGCTGCCTGCGGGAAATTGTTTTCTGCCCTGTTCGGCGTGAATTATATGGCGGCTATGGTGATCTGCGCGATTATTATTGTCGTGTATACGGCGCTGGGGGGATTTCTGGCGGCTTCTACGACAGATTTGATTCAGAGTATTGTTATGACGATTGCGCTGGTTACCGTCGTACTTTACAGTGGGCATATGGCTGGAGGCTTTGATGTGGTTATTGAAAATGCAAAAGCTCTTCCGGGATATTTATCTCTGGTGAATACTTATGATCCTGTCGCGGGGACAGCGAAGCCGTATGGCATTATTACGATTTGCTCGATGCTTGCATGGGGGCTTGGATATTTTGGAATGCCGCATGTACTGCTTCGTTTTATGGCGATTGAAGATGAAGAAAAGCTGACGCTTTCACGCAGAATCGCGACCGTATGGGTTGTGATTTCTATGGCTGTTGCGATCTTTATAGGCGTATGCGGGCTTGCTGTGAGTAAAGCAGGTGTGATTGACACGCTTACCGGCTCTGATGCGGAAACAATTATCGTAAAAATAGCGGATTTATTAAGTGCGCATGGTGTGTTGGCTGCGTTATTGGCAGGTATTATTTTGGCAGGTATTTTGGCTGCTACGATGTCAACGGCGGACAGCCAGCTGCTGGCTGCTTCTTCCAGTGTATCGCAGAATTTGCTGCATGATACTTTTGGCATTAATTTAAGTGCAAAGACATCTTTGATTGCTGCAAGGATGACAGTACTTTTGATCAGTGTGATCGCGATATTTTTGGCAAGGGATCCTGCCAGCAGTGTCTTTGGTATTGTAAGCTTTGCATGGGCTGGATTTGGCGCGTCCTTTGGGCCGGTGATGCTTTGTGCTTTGTTCTGGAAACGAAGCAATAAATACGGTGCGTTTGCTGGTATGCTGAGCGGCGGTATTATGATCTTTGTGTGGAAGTATCTGGTACGGCCGATGGGCGGTTTGTGGGATATTTATGAGCTGCTTCCGGCATTTCTTGTGGCATTGGCGCTGAATATTGTCGTGTCATTGCTGACGGAAAAACCGGATGCTTCAATTGAAGTGGAATATGACAGGGCGGTTGGAAACAGATAAAGCGTTGTTGATAAATTTTGTGACAGTTCACTTTGCATTAACTGCAAAGTACGTACCCAACAGGCCGATATAAGAATGTGTAGATTGTGCCAAGAGGGAATCCGGCTCTTCGCCAAAGGCGAACTTTCAATGAGCCGGATTCTGTTACAGCGAAGCCAAAGGCTGAACTGTTAGAAATTTTACTGCTCATCAGTATCAATTGGGGATGTAGATATATCTCACGGAAAGTGAAATAGGTCGGTTGTGTATTTTTACATCTGATAATACATTAAGTTTTCAGTCAGGGCAGGGGTGATTTCACCGCCTGCTTTTTCATATTTGTCATACAAGGCTTTTAAGATCTGCACCTTCTTTGCGTTATCCCGTTCGAATTTTGGAATCGAAAGCTGATATACCGGATTCGATTTCAAATCAGCACGGTATGTTTTCGTAAATGGGCAGTATACAACTAAGATATCTCTGGCTACCTTATTCAGGCGGAAGCTTCCGTTGCATTCATATTTGACCCAGTTCTGGTAGTCCTTGACAAATACTTCCCGGTAATTATTTTTGGCACGTGAAATAGCGGTTTTGAGCTTATCCTTCGCGTCCGCAGACAGGTCACGGTTTTTGCGGTAGAACTGCAGATAATCACAGTATTCGGATGTAAGTGATTTTTCACGTACATCATTCCAGCGCACGCCCTGAATCTTGCGGCACATTTCCCAACGGTATCTGGCTGCGGTCTCTACCATCATATCTTCGAGATTTGCGGCAGTAAAAATCGGGAATAAGAAGCGTGCCGGTGTATCTCTGCGCTTGTCTGCCGTTTCCTGCCACATCATGGCTTTTGTGCCCGCATTCGGCATTAATATAATATCCGGCAGTACTTCTGTCATCAGCGATTCGTGGGTTAAGATGTCGCTTCCTGCACCCTGGCCCATATATTTGACTTCTCTGTAGAACAGGCTGAAATCGATACTGCGTATTTTGTTCAGCTCGTCTTCTAATCGTTCTACGGTAACAGCCATTTTATCGATGGAGTTAATGAGGTCATATTCACCAAGGATAGGGCAGAAGGTCGTAATCTTGCCATAAGTAATGCGGTTTGCTGAAGTAAACATGTTATTTATTTCAAAACGTACCTTTTCTTTTTGGTCATCCCGCATACGTTTTACCTGTTCATCGGTTAAATCGCCATTTTTGCGCTGTTCTAATAAATATGCAGGGTAATCCAGTTCAAATTCATTTTTAGAAGGCTCCTTTTTTCCGTAGTAAATACTCTTAAGCCATTCATAGATTGTGTAAATGCGCTCAGAATGAAACTGTCTGAGGCGTCCTGTCAGGTCATACAGCGCCTTGGTACGTTCTTCTCCTGCCAGCTTTGTATCCATAAAGCCGAAGTTAAGGAACATTTCAATGACTGGCGAAGCTGAGTCTTCATTTTCTACCGCCTGCAGGAAGACCTTGTAATAAACATCATAAAACAATGGCGCGATCTGCTTGCGGATTTTGTACGCAGCAGAATCTGTGGAGGTCAGATCCGGCAGACTGAGGTATTTGTTCACCTGATCCTGGAATGTCTTGATTTCGTCAGGGCTAAGATCTGCATATTCTAAAATATGAAGCAGACAGTCTTCAGATAATACATTGATACTTTTGGCTGTCTGAGCTGAAGAAGCACTGCTAAAATCGTATTCTTCGTATTTTTTGATCCGCGTTTCGGCTAATTCGGTATCATAAATTTGAATTTTGTTAATAAAGCTAGTTAGAAATTCAATCTCCTGCTTGATCGGAGCAAGGTCTAACTGACGCTTGGCAGATCGCACCATAAGGTCAAAATATAAATGAAAAATATCATTTCCTGATTTGGACAGCAGGATTTCTTTATGGTAAGTCAGATATTTTACCATCTCTTCAATGCCCTGCATCGCACGGTGCATCTGCGCGGAAGCTTCCATGACTACACCCACACTCAGACAGTCGTCCTGCATCATCAGCTGGAGATATTCCTTCAGTATATTTTTAATCAGGCTGGTGCTGTTCTGCAGCTCCCACAATTCGGCCTTGTGCTTCATCTCCAGCACATTGAAATAATCCATCTGTGGAAATGCCAGTTCATCCAGCTGGCTTCTGCTGCAGAAATTCTGGTAGTCGCTGTAAACAGTCTGGACAAATGCATGAAACTGACTGACCCGTTTATGCAGCTGTGAATATAATACAAAAATTTTCTGGCGCTGTTCGATGGCAGTGCGAAGAAATAAGAGCCGATAACGTTCGTCAGCTGCCAGAAATCTTTTTAAATCTTCCGCATTATGACAAGGAATGGAGATAATGACAGAATCCTCCTGCGCGATATAATCGCAGATATACCATTCCTGTTCTAAAATACCGATGATTGAATTTGTTTTTAAAGAAAGCTCTGAAAAACCCAGTCTCTGGTTAATAGAACCTTCCTGGATCAGATACCATCCTTTCACTTTATCTTTTCGCTTGGCAATTCGTTGTCCTTTTTTAATTTTTAGTACTTCCATCTTAATCTACCGCCGCTTTCTGTTGTCTGCACATTAGAATAACCTGTTATGATCGTGCGAAATGACAGTTCAGGATTGCTGAAATGTGTATGCAAAAATAACGAGTGTGTGATTCTATGTGTGAGATTTAAATTTTTCATCATACTACTATATTAACGGTGATGGAGGGATATTGCAAGAGATTTGTTTAGAATTATCCGGCAATAAATGGTTATGAATTCTCATTCTATGCATTTCATTTGATTTTTCTTTGGCAGTCGCATATAATACAAGCAGGGAAATCCCTGCTTTCCATATTCCACGCTTATTGATCTACTAATGTTTAATATGACAGGAGGTGAAAGATATGCTGGCAAACGCTTTTGTTGACAATGCAAAGGTTATGGTCAAAGGGCAGGTCACAATCCCAGAAGATGTCCGTGAAGTGCTTGGCGTGGCAACGCCGGCTGAATTTCTCAATATGGATTGAAAACAGCTCTGCATGACAGGGTCGGAAACCTTCCGGCCCTGCCCTTTTGCATCTGCCGTATTTTATTTCTAGGGCGTGTTTGAAAAATGCTTTCTGTGAGATGTGCTTCACACTTTGCGGAGAATTCATCCCAAATTTATGAGGCGTAGCGGGCTACGTTGATTAAATTTGGGATGAATTCTCCGCAAAGTGGGGAGTGCAGGTCGCGGGAATGATTTTTCAAACACGCCCTAGCACAGTACTCTATAATTTCACCTGCTGCCTGCGCAGCATCAGCCACGAAATCAAAAGCAGAAGGAAGGATAATACAGCGATGCCGGCAATTAACCTGCCCTCTGTAAGATTGCTTAATAAGTTCATACATGCTCTGCCCCATACAGTGTCCTGATATTTGGGAAGTATGCGGCCCATGCGCGGCAGGATGGTAAAACATAAAAACCACAAGATCCATAAAGCAATGAAAGCATATTTTCCGAATTTTAAAAACAGAGTTCCGAAAACAGTATTAAGAGCTGTAATGGCGAGGGAGGCTGTCAGGATATATTTTGGCTGGAAGCACTGGCTGACGACATGTGTAGCTTCCATGCCGGAATAAAATGTCTTCAGGATCCATGTCTCCAGCTGATAAAGCAGGAACGCGAAGAATGATGCAGACAGGCATTCCAGATAAGAGACGATGAAATATGCTGGAACGAGGCGTCTGCGGGTGCCGCCCATGCTGATGCCGGTATTAAAGCTTAATGCAAGAGTGTTGGTGTCGCCGATAATCAGGATGGAAGATGTCGCGACCAGCGTCATTATGGTGCCTATTTCAAAGGCTTCGTCTTGATGAAAGATTTGTGTTACGCACAATAGGAGAATTTCACCGAAGACAAAGAGGCAGAATTCAAGCCCCAGCATAAATAAAATCATATCCCATCTTATGGTCAGTTGTTTTTTCAATTCTTTCATAGCTGTGTCCTCCAATTTGTCTTTGTTACTCAAGCTTTTATCTCATAGCGGCTGAGAATGCGGTAATTTGCTGCGTTTGCGGCCAGACAGAAAGCCGCGCCGCTTAAAAGACGCATCCACTGCCATGAGGCGGCCAGCCGACCTAAAAATGGTATGGCTGATATGGAAATGGACGATTCGGAGAATGCCATAAAAAATCCGTAGCCCATGCTGATTGCCAGAATAACTACAATTACAAGCACCTGTGATCTCCTGCCCCATTTTATTGTAAAGATATTCATCAGAGTAGATATTCCTTCTATGAATAGATATAAAGCAAGAAGTGTCCAGGTATCCAGGCTGAGTACATCTGTATGCAGCAGTTTTTCTGATATTTTATCGATTGCGAAAATCTCGGTCATAAATAAAAAAACCATAAATAAATGTCCCCAGAAAACATTTTTTCTGCGGCACCCGAAGGAAATCAGCATCGGATACCAGTACTGGCCGGCAGTTGCTGCAATAGTAAACAGCACGATCATGGATACGTATGTCATTGTGCCGGGAATGACAGTCAGCAGGTCGTTAAAAATCTCTACGCTGCCGTTGATCAGCCATATATAGAGAGTCATGGCAAGGCTGCCGCCAATCGTGCAGATCACATAGAGCTGTGATTGATAAAAGAAATACCGCAGTGCACGGTCAAATCCGCTTACTTTCATAATGAGGCCTCCTCTCCGCAGAGAGCCAGAAATAGATCCTGCAGGCTGACTGGCTGCACAGTGACATCGTAGCCTTCTGCGATCTGCTGGCCTTCTTTCAGTATTACAGTTACACCTTTGCTGCGTCCCATCTTTTTTTCATGATAAACGTTCAGACAGGAACATGCAGCATCTACATCCTGTGCGTTGCCGCTGACGTGCACGCTGTGGTCTAACAGCGCCTGTGTGTTTTCTTTGCGTAAAATGCCACCGTCTTTTAATATAATGACTTCTTCAAATAAATCTGCTGCTTCTTCGATAATATGCGTAGATATGACAAAGGTTCTGTTTGTAGCTGTGTATTCATCGAGAACCAGCCGATAGAACTGCTCTCTTGCGACGACATCCAGGCCGGCTACCGGCTCATCCATGAAAGTAATGTCGGATTTGCTCGCAAGTGCAACGATGATTGTCACCATGCTCATCATACCTTTGGATATTTTGGCAATCTTTTTTTGGGTATCCAGATGAAACAGGTCTATAAGTTTTTTTGCCATCTGTTTATCCCAGCCCGGATAAAATATAGAAGCTATTCTTAAATATTCTTTGATCTTCATATTGTTTGGGCCCATCATGGTTACTGGATTTAATTCTCTGGAAAAACACAGATGATCTAACGCCTGCTGATTTTCCCATACAGGAGCGCCGTTGTAGCAGACGGTTCCGCTGGTGGCAGGATTCTGTGCGGTCAGGATGGATAAAAGGGTGGTTTTTCCGGCACCGTTTCGTCCGATCAGGCCGTAGATTTTTCCTTGTTCAATTTCTAAATTAATATTTTTTAATACATCTGTGTGATTGTATGTCTTTACGAGGTTTTCACAGATCAGGCTCATTTGCTCCTCCTATTCTTGCAGTCTGTACTGCACTATAGAAATATAAATAATGCAACGTAAAATTGTGGCTCTGTAATTGTGGATAACTGCAAATTACAGGTCTTTTACAGCAGTGCGAATGCGGATGATTCCTTTGGCTTCTGCTGACGGATCATTTCAATCAGTTCCTCATCGCTGATGCCAAGGCTGGCTGCTTCGGTCAGCAGGGATTTGATGTAATTTTCATAAAACGCACTTTTGCGTTTGTTTCTTATGGATTCTTTCGCGCCTTCTGTTACAAACATACCGATCCCTCTTTTCTTATATAAAATTCCTTCGTCCACCAATAGATTGATTCCTTTGGCAGCCGTAGCAGGATTGATCTTAAAGAACTTCGCAAGTTCATTTGTACTGGGGACTTTTTCATTTTCCAACAGGACATCTCTTAGGATGTCATTTTCAATCATTTCACTGATCTGCAGATAAATTGATTTTTCTTGGGTCAGGATTTCATTCAAATAGGTCACCTCACTTTGAAATGCAAGCTGTTGAGAGTTAAAAATGAATTGGCTTTATAGTAAAAACAGCCAAAACAATCCATATAGTCATGCACAATATGAGTTAATTACTTAGTTAGCTATATGGTTCATTACTTATGTAACTAACAATAACACCATCCGAGCTATTTGTCAATATTTATTTCTTAGTCTTTTTAAAGCTTGTTATTTTAGCTTTACATCACTGGATACAGAATTGGCTGGGAGTCCGTTAGCGCGGCACAGCCGCTTTCTGGATGGGGTGCAAAAAGCAGCATATACCATGCACAGATATGGATGAATAAAAGTATAATTTGACTATTTTATAGAAAAAGAGTATAGTACCTGTCTTTGGGAGTTGATATGTAAAATATGGTGCTAAGCCATAGGTTAGAA
>CANDMV010000112.1 GCA_947385875.1 uncultured Eubacterium sp.
TCATGCCCTGTGGGTACATCTCACGGAAAGCATTTTTCAAACACGCTCTAGTGTTCATTTGGTATTTATAATGATTGTATTATATTATTCTAGCATAATGAAAAAAATAAGTAAATGGTTAAGATTTTATTTTTTAAAATGCGTAGCTGATGTTCACGGCCATTGGCAATTCTAAGGGGCTTCATCTTATGGATGGCAGGATGTCTATCGGATTTTAGGCATCCTTGTTGAAGAATATGAAGTGCATAACAGATTAAGGCTTTTAAATTAGAAAATAACTGTTATAATAAGAATAGCTAAAAATATGAAGTAATTTATAACTTCTAATAGGAAGGCAAATGAAACAACGAAACTTCATAAAAGTATAATAGGGAGTTATTACATGAGAATTGTATTATTTTATTCAGGAATAGAATCATTTAATTATTACACAGACCAGCTTGTGAAGGAGCTGATAAAAAGGCAGCATGAGATCTTTATTTTAGATCTTAGAAATCCTGCGGCAGAAGATCCGCATTCCTATGCGAGTTTTGAAAAATATATAGACAAGCCAGTAGATTTAGCAATCTGTTATGATAGCTTCGGCTATAAAAATGATGCATTAATTGATCTATGGAATGAACAAAATACTGTCATGATAAATATTATGGTCGATCATCCGCTGCGTTTTCATCCTACCATGAGCAGGCATCCGAACAGATATGTACAGTTCTGCTGTGACCGCAATCATGTCTCTTATGTAAAGAAATATTTTGCAGATGAAGTAGGATATGTTGAATTTATGCCACATGCAGGTTCCTGCCAGGAGCAGGAGTGTGTCATTCCATTTGCTGATCGCAAATACGATATATTATTTTCAGGATCATACTATAAGCCTCAGGGTATGCTGCAAAGAATCAATGAATGGTATCCAGAAGGAACCAATATGAATCAGTTTTATCAGTATATGGCAGGATATATGATAGGACATAGTTCATTGACAGCAGAGCAGGCAGCTTTGGATACAATAAGCAGCTTTGGAATGCAGGTATCCAATCAGATGTTGAAAACAATTTTTCGCTGTTCAGAACCGTTGGACTGGATGGTGCGTATGTATTATCGAGAAAAGGTTGTTCAGACTCTGGCAGATGCAGGGTTAGAGCTTTGGCTGCTTGGACGGGGCTGGGAGAATCATCCTGCGGCGGGGTATTTGAATGTGCATAGAATAGATGATAGAATTCCATTTGCTGATACTCTGCCATATATAGCAGATGCGAAAATCAATATAAATGTGATGCCGTGGTTTAAATCGGGCTCTCATGAACGTATTTTTAATATTTTCCTCAATCATTCCCTGCCGTTGACGGATTACAGCAGCTGGGTTGATGAGAATTTTATAGCGGGTGAAGAAATTGCATTTTATGATTTGGAACATTTGGAAAGGCTGCCGGACATTGCAAAGGAACTGTTAGGTGATGAAGAACGGGCAACGGCCATGATTCAGAAGGGATATGAGAAAACTGTAAGAAATCACACTTGGAAAAATCGTGTTGACCAGATTTTTGAAGCTGTGGAGAGAGTATCATAGTGTGAATTGAATATGTAATAATATTTAATTATATGATGATTTTATAAATTGTAATAGATATATTTGATAGAATTAAAAGCAGTTTTTGGTGTAATGAGGGAATGGATATGGTTTCAATATGCATTATAACAAAAAATGAAAAAGATGCTTTAAAGCAGTGTCTTGAGAAGCTTTCAGGTTATGATTTTGAATTGGTAGTTGTTGATACAGGTTCTGTGGACGGAACGACGAAGATGGCTCGTCAGTACACACAATCCATATACGAATTTGCTTGGTGTAATGATTTTGCGAAGGCAAAGAATTATGCTGTATCCAGGGCAAAAAATGATATGGTATTGGTTATAGACAGTGATGAGTATCTGCGGAAGATTAATGTGGAAGAACTAAAAACCCAGATGAAAAAAAATCCTAAATCAGTCGGGCGCATTGAGAGAATTAATCAGCTGTATCAGGGCGGTGAGATACGTGAGAGCAGGGAATTTATAAATCGGCTTTTTGATCGCAGATATTTTCAATATAAAGGAAAAATACATGAACAGATCGTCTCAAAGGATAGTGGTTCTTATGCAACCTATCGGACATCTGTTGTAGTCGATCATTCTGGATATTTGCTGTCAGAGGAAGCCAGGCAGCAAAAAGTTCAAAGAAATATACGATTATTAGAGGAAACATTGGCTGAAGATGGAAGCGACCCGTATATTTTATATCAGCTTGGAAAAAGTCATTTTATGGCAGGAAGTTATGAGTCTGCCTGCAGTTATTTTTTTGAGGCTCTTTCTTTTGACCTGGATCCTGCGCTGGAGTATGTTATTGATTTAGTGGACAGTTATGGATATGCTATGCTTAACAGTGGACGTGCGGCGGAAGCGATTGGTTATGAAGGGATTTATAAAGAATTTGGAAAATACGCGGATTTTCAGTTTTTGATGGGACTGATTTATATGAACAATGAACAATATGACAATGCAGTCTGTGAGTTTTTAAAGGCTTCTGAGCAGAAGGAATGTCGGATGAAGGGAGTGAATAGCTTTCTTGCATATTATAATATAGGAGTAATATATGAATGTCTTGGAGACAAGAAAAGGGCAGTGGAATATTACCAAAAATGTGGAGAGTATAAACAGGCTAAGATTCGGCTGGAAGAGATGAGCGATACAAAATAAAAGATGTTATTAGCGAGTGTCGGAATTTCTTGTAAGAAATCGTAAAAGATTTGATTTATACGATGATAAGAAAAAACTAACATAGAAATTCTGACACTCTTTGTTTATTTTGTTTTTATGTTTGCAATGTGACAACTCTTGTCTGAAATGCAGCTATCGGTATTATAGCCAGAAATTCTGCATTTTACGATGCTCTTCTTCCATTTTTTTCTTCTGCATCATAAATGCGTATGTCTGTAAAGTCTGCTGTTTTTTTAATTCGGATATAGCCTGTGGATAATCAGTATCTGCCAGTCGGCTTCCTGCAGCAGTTGCATTTATAGAAGCATAAGAATTAAAGTGAATCGCATAATCCAATCGGTTTGACTGCGCGCCGCCCTGACTGCGATTGCTGCTGACCATGTTCAATGCTTTATCAATCTTTCGAAGATCAAAATTTTTAGTAACATCAAAGTCTGCAATGCCAAGAGCGTCTAATGTAGAGTTTACATTATTGTTTATTGTAATGGAATTGCCATTGCCGTCTGAGGCAATCTGAAAACCATTGTTCCGGCTGCCGTCAAGCAGATTCATTGTGTTGTACTGTGTCTGGGATGCAATGTCCTGGATACCTTTTTTCATCTGATCGACTTCGCGTTGAATATTTCGACGGTCAGAATCGGTCACAGTAGCTGTATTTGAAGCCTGAAGTGCTAATTCACGAATCCGCTGTAAATAATCTGATATACCGCTTAATGCTGCATCAGATATGTTCAGCAGGTCTTTTCCAGACTTTAAGTTGTTAGAGCTTACCTCATACCCAGATGCCTGTGTTTTGTGCTTTTCAGAAATGGAAAGTTCAGCAGCTCCATTTGCGGCAGATGGAAGTCTGTTGCCGCTGGCAATCTGTCCATATACAGAGTAAGACATTGCAGGATTGATTCCAGAAATACTGCTCATAATAAAATCCTCCTTTCGATGGTAATTAATAGAAGAAGATATCTCCTCTATAATAATACTATAGTGGGTATAAATTACTTTGTCAAATATAAATTAAAGGAGAAAATGAAATAATGAAAAAGAGATATATTTTTTTTCGAGGACTGATAGCGACTCTGGATTTATATACTGATGAATTTGTAAAGATCTATACAGAACAGGAAGCAGAATGTCTTGTCTTGCAAGCAGATCGAATGGATGAAGAAATGATGCGTTTAAAAGCTTTTATGATAGAGCCGGTTACTGCTGTTATTTCCATGAATAATATTGGGCTTCATCTGGAATTTGAACAGGGAAGAAATATATGGGATCAGTTTCAGATTCCATTTTATAATATTATGATGGATCATCCATTTCATTATAAGAAGGCATTAGATCATGCTCCAGAGCAGATGATTCTTCTTTGTATGGATCGAAATCACTTGGAATATGCAGAGCGTTTTTTTCCAAATATTCGGCAGAAGATGTTTTTTCCTCACGCAGGAATTGAGCTGTCGGAATGTATGATAGAGCATGAGGCAGAAGGAGATGACCTGCATGAGATGGAGAGGCAGCCGATAGAAAAGTATACAAAAATACCGATTTCAGAACGAAAAATTGATGTGCTTTATGCGGGAGGGCTGTCTCGTTATGCTGCGGAAGGATTGATACCTGATCTGGGGGCAATCAAAGAGTTTGATGCCTTTGAATTAGTGCATCATGCGCTAGAAAGGTTAATACAAGAGCCGGAACACACTACAGAGTGCATTATTGAACAGAGTCTGTTAGATATTAATTTAAAATTTGATAATAAGAGACTTAGTGAAATAATTTCGGAATTACGTTTTTTAGATTCTTTTGCGGTATCTTTTTATCGGGAACAGATAATTCGCATGTTAGCAGAAAATGGTGTTACTGTTACAATATTTGGTGCAGGCTGGGATCGATGTGAATGGGAATATCAAAATGTAATTTATGGGGGTGAGGTGACGCCGGTTCAGATCTTGGAATTAATGAATCAAAGTAAGATTGTCCTCAATACTATGACATGGTTTAAAAGAGGAGCGCACGATCGTATTTTTAATGGAATGCTTGCAGGAGCAGCGGTTGTAAGCGACACTTCTGAATATATGCAGGAGAATTTTACGAGCGGCGTGGAATTAGAACTTTTTTCCTTGCATCATATGGAGGATATGGTGCGTAAAATTCAATATTTATTAAATAATCCAGAGAAAGCGCAGAGTATAGCTTGTTGTGGATATAGAATTGCAAAAGAACAGCATATGTGGGAGAAACGATTGAATAATCTGATATAGATTTGATGTTGTAGAAGAATGGGTATAAGGTTATTGGTCTGGGTACTATGTTTGGCTGCATACATGTGAAAATGCTTAAAGTGTCATTGTATTAGGATGTAAAAGAGGTAGAAAAATGAACTTTATTAATAAAAGGATATTAATCTATAAGTGGAGAGCGTATAATTATTTGGATGTCTGCCAGACATTTATAGGTCTGGGATTTGAGATAGAACAAATCGAGCAGCATCTTCCTTCTTATGATGAAGATGCTGAATTTTCAGCCCGGCTGTCAAAATGCCTGCGTGAAAAAGAATATGATTTTGTATTTACGATTAATTATTTTGGCGTAATTTCAGATACATGTGAGCAGGCTGGAGTTCCTTATGTATCGTGGTCTTGTGACAGCCCGTTAATCAGCATGTATCATGAATCTGTTTACAATGAGTGCAATTATATTTTCCTGTTTGATAAATCAAGTTATCTGTTTTTTAAGCAGCTCGGCGTTCAGCACATCTGGCATCTGCCTTTAGCGGTTGATACTGGAAGGATTGAATATATGATAAAACATGCAAAAGATTTAAAATTATATCAAAATATTATTTCTTTTGTCGGGAGCCTTTATGAAAGGAATGAATACGATCGTTTGATACCGACTTTGCCGCCGTATCTGCAGGGATATTTTGATTGCGCGATGGAGGCACAGATGAATGTGAGTGGCGGGAATATATTGGAACCGCTGCTGACAGATGAGATTTGTGTACAGCTGCAGCGGCATTATCATTTGGAAAAGTCAAAACGGTCTTTTTCGGATTTAAGACTGATTTTTGCAACGACGGTGCTTGGATTCAAGGTTGCAAAAGAACAGAGAATCAGTTCTTTGCTGGAGCTTGTAAAAAAATATCCTGTTTCGATTTATACGAACAGTAATACGCATAATCTTGTAAAAGTGGATTATAGAGGGTCTCTTGATTACTGGACGCAGATGCCGAAAGTGTTTTATGGGAGTTGTATTAACCTGAACTTTACTATACCGAATATAAAAAGTGGTATTCCGCTGCGGGTGTGGGATGTGCTTGGAGCCGAAGGCTTTCTTATGACGAATTACCAGCCAGAGCTAGAAATGTATTTTGAATTAGATAAAGACTTAGTAGTCTTTGAAAGCAGGAGGGAATTGGTAAAAAAGGCGGGTTACTACTTAGAACATGAAGATCAGCGGCTTTGTATTGCGAAGAATGGGCATGAAAAAGTAAAGAAATATCATAGTTATGAAATTCGTATGAGGCAGATGATGGAGCACTTAGCGGTGATTTGATGGTAAAAACTCATTCCAAATTTAATCTCACAGACCGCAGCGGTTTATAAATTTGGGATAAATTCTGTATAGTGTGTGAAGCGATTCGGATATCTGCATCTAAATCGCTTCGCGATGAGACTTTCATAGTAACAGGATTAAAAATTAATTTTTTGCAGAATTTAATAGTTTTAAAATTTCTTGTTCGTTTATTGCAGTTACACGTGCAATAGTAGATGTCGGGATACCACAAGAATACAGATTGCGAACCGTTTGGTTCATCTGTTTTTTTTGTCGTGCAATGGTATTTAAAAGAGTGCACAGATAGTCCTCCATAGTTACAGAAGCAGGATAAATCTGTCCTACAATTTTTGATGGCATAGAGGATTCTGTATTTTTTGAGTCAGTTAGTCCTAATAATTCATCAGCGGTTACATTCAACATTTTACAGAGCTTTTCAATGGAGTCCTCAGATAGAGGAACTCGACCAGTTTCATATTTTGAAACAGCAGCGGGCTTAATGCCTAGTTTATCTGCAATATCTGCTTGAGATATATTTCGTTTTTTACGTAAAGATTTTAACTGATTCATAGTATGTTTTCCTTTCATGAATAGTCGTCGGCTGCTTTAATGAATAAGAATTATATAACTAAAATTAGTGGCTGAATTTTTAAATTCTAATAAATTAGATTTACAAATATATTTTCCAAAAAGCGGAATAAATATACGGATAATTATATATCTTACAACGACTATATCTCATAAAGACATAATATAACAATTAAAATTAATTGTAAAGACTGTTTTAGTAAAAAATAGTCAGTTCAAGACTTTTTATGAGGGGGAGATATTTGTAGATCTGGTTACTAAGTTGATAGCTGTTTGCTTAAACTGGATCTGTATATTTGGCAAGGTAAATAAAATAAAAAGATTTAATACAATGTTAACGATAATATGATTATTGAACACTTGAAACTACATATAAAATGTTTCTGATAATAGTGTACAATGGATGCTTGTTTTAAATTTATAAATTTCAAATAAATGGAAATATATTAAATGTATATTTAATAATATATATTTTTGCTTAAGTTTAGTTATATAATAAATGATGATTGTTACGTATTTTTAAGATAAATCTTGATAAAAATTTTTTGCATAATGGTTTTTAGTTATGGGAGAGGTAAATTATGCGAGAATTTACATGGTTATATTATGATAAGATGTAATTATATGCATTTTTGGATGAATATGGTTAAGAGAAATGATAGAAATACATCTTTATTATATGAAATAAAAGAATACAAAGAGGAGATGGTTCGAACTTGTATCATAGATAGTCTTATTAAGAATCAAAATCGACATGCGCATTACCGAGAATAAAATATGAGCACATGACTGAATATTGTGTTCTATAGGTATTTTTTATGAAATCGTTTCGCAGTGGAATTTATAAAGTAAACCTGCATACTCGCTCTGTGTATCGACTTGTATTCATACAGTTCTACAGAAGAAAAAACCATAGTACCAATGCATAAAATTTTTATTTGGATACTAATGTATTTAATTTACATTTAAAATTTAGTGTAAACTTAAATATCTAAGCTATCCAAAATACAAAAAGATCTGACAAAGGTATTATGGTTTTATAAAAATAAATATTGTAAGGATCATCAACACACCCGGTCCACCATCATTCCAGAATAAACAGAAGTGATGTATGGACAAACAAAATTTTTAGTCGAATTTGGATTTTTATATGTCACCAGTACTTTTTTGACATAATTCATTGGATCCAAAGAAGCTTCATCGGCTTTTCGTCCTACTGCATCTTTAAAATGATTTAATATTCCTATATTCTCATCCGATTGTTCAGATACGACTGATTCCGTCAGTTTTTCACGGTTTACGGATATAATACCGACATTAGATACTGTTAAGCCCATAGTGCCTAAAGCATCTGCATATGTCTTTGCAATATTACCCATATCTTTCAGCAGCTTTTCATTTGACTGTTTGGAGCCGGAGTGCTTTTCTGCAATCTGTAAAATAGAATTAAAGGAGTTTACCAATGATTCTATATCATCGGTGACTGCTTCTGATCCAGGCTTAAATCCAATTTTGGCAGGTTCATTTTGCGGAGTAATCCCCTGTAGTGTTACTGAAAAAGTATTATTAATTGTAAACGTGTTAGAATAAGAGTGATGCTTCGTTCCATTCAATAAGAAAGAAGAATTCTCTGCCGCGGCTGCAACTGCATCAATTCCAAGTGTCTGCATTGCCTGTCTTGATTCTGGGGAACTGTCAGGAATAATTTTAAATAACGCAGATTCCTGCGGCGCAAGTCCGGTCTGTTTGGATTCCAGACGCAAAGCAGCCATGTCCTGTGAGCCATTTAAAATGTCTGCTTTTAAGCCGATATGAGCGTTGTTCACTAATCGGGCAAGCTTATGGAATACTTCTTCATTCGTATCTCCGACATTGATGTTGTACTGGAATTCATAAGAATTAGCATTCATATTCAAATCAAAAGAATAGCTGCCTGGTGAAAATTCATACTCATCGCGTTTTAAAAAATTGCCGACATTTGTCTGTGGAGTAGCCAGCTGCAGTACTTCAATTTCAAAACCATCGTCTGTAGTCAGAGATGAACTGTCGCCGATATACTCGGCAGTGACAGCATCTGGATTACTGGAAGTGGCAATCTTTTTATCAAAAGAAGCGCCGATTCCTGCATCGGTTTCTGAAAATGCAGCAACTACATTTTTGATGCTTCTTGCACTCTCCTTAATATCAATGGCAAATTTCTGTACATCACCAGAAATTCTGATCCTGTATAGAGGAGATTCCTTATTCAGTTTCTTGATCTTATTGACAGTATTTCGTAAATCTTCTTGTCTATGAGAATCATATCGTGACGTATGCTGTGAAGCATAGGTTGATAGATAATAATCATAGGCAGATGCAATGATAGATGCCATAAATAAGCCCCTCCTTTCTTCCGTGAAATTACAGTAAACTTACATGTGTTATTTGCAGTGTATAATGAATCAAGACTGCGGCAAATAACAGATCCCAGAATAAAAACGCTAAAGTCGGCGGGATTTACAATAGTAAAACTGCATGGGCGCAATAAATCCTTTTATATCTATATTATATTATCGGAATAATGAAAAGATAGCATTATACTCATTTTC
Organism: uncultured Eubacterium sp.; assembly: GCA_947385875.1. Taxonomy (GTDB): domain Bacteria; phylum Bacillota; class Clostridia; order Lachnospirales; family Lachnospiraceae; genus Eubacterium_J. The sequence continues at coordinate 9,474 of CANDMV010000112.1, forward strand.
AAAAAAATTATTCTTTTAGATACAAAACAGTGATATTCATAATTTATTTAGAATATCAGCCGAATGCGAGAATTTATAAATCGTAATGCGGATTAATTGATATTTAGATTCTATTCTGGATGCATTCTGAGAGGTCTTCTGTGTGAATCTTCAATAAGAAATTTACGATCTTATGTATAGACAAAATAGAAAAAATCGTAATATGGAATAAATATTGAAAAGTGTCAAATAGAAAAAAACATAACTATTTTAAGAATAATAGACATAAAATGCAGATGAAAACGATGATCAAATAAAAAATGATTGTCATTAAGGAACTGAAAAAATAATACAGATTAAATAATTAAGAATGTTTCTGAATACAATATATTATTCCTTAAGTAGAATAACTGGCATGGCAGAACTTAACAATAAAGCTTGATGTTGGTTTAACAAAGTTAAGAAAGTGCATTGATATTGTATTCAGAAAAATAGTATTTTAAGCATTTTCATTTGCTTATGCTTAATGAAGCATTGTCAAACATTTTATTTTGATTAATTTTTAAATCATGATTAGTTGTTTTGTCAGAACTGTTGGCTGATGCCGTACTTGCTGTCAGCGTTTTATTGTCTGATGGTTTTGTCTCAGCCCAGAATATTTCTTCTTTTTGGGTATCAGGCCTTATAGGCTTTTTCTCGTTTTCAACAGTTTTTGTATTTTTGGTCTTATGCAGATCTGATATGGTGCTTGCAGCAATCGTTGCTTTCTGGCCGATTCCTTTTGCGACACGGTTAATCTTTTTTTGATATTCGTCTTTTTCTTCTTTCGTTTCGGCAGTGCGCTGTTTTCCTTCTAGATTTGTACGAAGCCTCACCAGTCCTTCCAGATGCTCTTTTGTTCCGGAAAGAGAAATCATAACGCCTGTTTCTTGGTGTTCCAAGCCGATCGCAGCTGTTTCAGACTCTTTTGACGTTTTTTCAGCATCCTGAAACGCCTGTTTGATGGCTTCCTGTTTTTTTGCAGCCTCTTCCTGGCTTTTTTGTATCTGGTGCTGCCTTAATTCGTTATTTAGATTTTGGATCTTCTCCTGCGTAGCCTGTTTTTCTTTTGTTTTCTGTTCTTTTGTTTTCTCTTCGTCGTTAGAAATACTTTCCATTTTTTCCTGAAGGGCTGCGATCCGTTTTCGAATATTATTTTCAATATTGTCTTGTGAAGACTGTCTTGGAGATGCAGCGCCTTGTACAGTCATTCCTATTCTAGTTACTCCCATGTCAGTCATTCCTCCTTGATCTGTATTTGAAATCCGTTTCATTATTATAGTATATCAAAACATACTATTACTATTTCCATATCGGAAGATATGAGGGATTACTTAACATATGTAGAAAATTTTTCGAGAAAAATATTGACGTGTGGACAAAATCGTGCTATTCTAAGTGGGCGATGGAAGTAGGTCTTTTTTTTATGCCTAAAATTATAGAATTAATATGGAGGTGGAAGTTGTGCGCACAAGAATCACATTGGCATGTACAGAATGTAAGCAGCGTAATTACAACATGACGAAGGACAAGAAAACTCATCCGGAAAGAATGGAAACCAAAAAGTATTGCAAATTCTGCAGAAAACATACTTTACACAAGGAAACCAAATAATTCGGATTGAGCAAAGGAAGTGACAAGTAATGGGAAAAGAGAAAGAAATAGAAACCCAAAAGTCGGGCTGGTTGACCGGTCTGAAGGCCGAGTTTCGTAAGATCATGTGGCCGACAAAAGAACAGCTTGCCAAAGAGACAACAGCCGTTGTCGTAGTATCAGTCATTTTAGGCGTGATTATTGCTCTGCTGGATTTTATTATCCAGTATGGTGTTGATTTCCTGGTCAATTTATAAGGAGGAGCGATCAATGGCAGAAGCGAACTGGTATGTAGTTCATACCTATTCCGGTTATGAGAATAAGGTCAAGGCGAACATTGATAAGACAATAGAAAACAGGCATCTTGAAGATCAGATTCTTGAAGTCAGAGTTCCGATGCAGGAAGTTGTTGAATTGAAGAATGGTGCAAAAAAGCAGGTTCAGAAAAAGATGTTTCCGGGATATGTACTCATTAACATGATTATGAATGATGACACTTGGTACGTTGTCAGAAATACCAGGGGAGTGACCGGATTTGTTGGTCCGGGATCGAAGCCGGTACCGCTCACAGAAGCCGAGATGCGGCCATTGGGAATCAAATCTGATGAGATCTTGGTGGATTTCGATGAAGGGGATACCGTTACAGTGATTGGCGGTGTCTGGAAGGATACGATTGGCGTAATCCAGAATATGAACCACAATAAGCAGATTGTGACAATCAATGTTGATCTGTTCGGCCGCGAAACGCCGGTAGAAATAAGTTTCGCAGAAGTAAAGAAACTGTAAAAGAAGCTATAAAAATCTATAATTCAAAGCTATGAACATTTTAGGAGGCAACCAAAATGGCAAAAAAAGTAGAAGGATATATAAAATTGCAGATTCCGGCTGGGAAGGCAACCCCGGCACCACCTGTTGGTCCTGCACTTGGCCAGCACGGTGTCAATATCGTGGAATTTACCAAACAATTTAATGCGAGAACTGCAGATCAGGGAGATACTATCATTCCTGTAGTTATAACTGTATATGCAGACAGAAGCTTCAGCTTTATTACGAAGACACCGCCGGCAGCAGTATTAATTAAAAAAGCATGTAATATTAAGAAAGGTTCAGCTGTTCCGAACAAGGAAAAAGTTGCAACTATTTCCAAAGCAAAAGTGCAGGAAATCGCAGAGCAGAAAATGCCAGATTTAAATGCAGCATCTCTTGAGGCGGCAATGAGTATGATTGCCGGTACTGCAAGAAGCATGGGTGTTGAGGTCGAAAAATAATTAAAATAAAACAGTAAAAAATTAGGCGAATAATAATAAGACAAATATAATACTTTATCGTGGGAGGGATGACTTCCCGGTAAAACCACAGGAGGTAATGAAATGAAAAGAAGTAAAAAATATCAGGAGCTGATTAAGCAGGTAGATCGTACAAATTTGTATGAGCCTTCAGAAGCTCTTGCGCTTGCAAAAAAGACAGCTACTGCAAAGTTTGATGAAACAATCGAAGTGCACATCAAGACAGGCTGTGACGGACGTCATGCTGAGCAGCAGGTTCGTGGTGCTGTCGTACTGCCGCACGGAACAGGCAAAACTGTAAGGGTACTGGTATTTGCAAAAGGCGTGAAGCTGGATGAAGCGCAGGCAGCAGGAGCAGATTTTGTAGGCGGGGAAGAATTAATCCCTAGAATTCAGAATGATGGATGGCTTGATTTTGATGTAGTAGTAGCTACTCCTGATATGATGGGCGTTGTAGGACGTCTGGGACGTGTACTTGGACCGAAGGGCCTTATGCCAAACCCGAAGGCAGGTACCGTAACTATGGATGTAACAAAGGCGATTAACGATATTAAAGCCGGTAAAATTGAATATAGATTAGATAAAGCAAATATTATCCATGTGCCAATAGGAAAAGCATCCTTTACAGAAGAGAAATTAGCGGACAACTTCCAGAGCCTTATGGAGGCAATTATCAAGGCAAGGCCGAGCGCAGTCAAGGGTCAGTTCATCAGAAGCTGTACAGTAGCTTCGACGATGGGACCTGGCGTGAAGATCAATACTGCCAGCCTTACAAAATAATTGTTGACAAATAAATCATGCAATATTATAATTGCAAAGTATATTGCCGAAGACAGCAGGTGCCGTATGGCGTAACAGGATTGGCCTGCCGAGGATATTTTCGAGTTTATACGTACAATCATGAAAGCGTGTCGCTGCATTTCGTGTATATGCGAAGCCTGCCAGTGCAGACAGCGTAAACATCTGCACATCGAGAGCATATCGAAACAAGATTTTAGCGTACACGAAGCCGTGGCAGAGCGGCATCCTTGATTGCTTGTAAGTATAACCAGACAATCAGTATTGATTGTGATTGTCTGTGAATGAGATGATAAGCCTCCCTGTCTTTGCGGGGAGGCTTTCTTTGAGCAATAGAACCAGAAAAATATATAAGGAGGTGCTCATTCGTGGCAAAAGTAGAACTTAAGCAGCCAATCGTACAGGAAATTGCGGAAAACATCAAAGATGCCCAGTCAGTTGTAATCGTAGATTACCGCGGCCTTACTGTTGCACAGGATACACAGCTGCGTAAACAGCTGAGGGAAGCTGGTATTACTTATAAAGTATATAAGAATACATTAATGAATTTTGCATTTAAGGGTACAGAATTCGAGAGCTTAATCGATTCTCTTGAAGGGCCGAATGCAATAGCTATTTCCAAAGATGATGCGACTGCTCCAGCTAGAGCTCTTGCACAATTTGCCAAGACTGCTCCGGCGTTAGAGATTAAAGCTGGCGTTGTAGAGGGTAACTTCTATGACACGGAAGCGATGAAGGAGATTTCCAGCATTCCGTCCAGAGAAGTATTGCTGTCCAGGCTGCTTGGAAGTATGCAGTCTCCGATTACCAATTTTGCTCGTGTAATCAAGCAGATTGCGGAAAAGGACGGCGAAGCTGCTCCTGAAGAAGCAGGACAGGCAGAAGAAGCTCCGGCAGAGGCTTAATTGTAATTTGCAGTACTGAAGGAGCCGCCGTTATTTGACACGGCATAGAAAAATTCGTCAAGCAGTGGTAATTCCCAGTATTGGAAGAGTTGTAGATTTAAATAAGGCTGCTCAGTAAGTTTGTATATATCAGCGTATTGAAGCAGTAAATATGATTATTAAATAAGTAGGAGGAAATAGAAATGACAACAGCTGAGATCATTGAGGTTATCAAAGGCTTAACCGTATTAGAATTAAATGATTTAGTAAAAGCATGTGAAGAAGAATTCGGCGTATCTGCAGCAGCAGGCGTTGTAGTTGCAGCAGCAGGCGGTGCAGCTGAAGCAGCAGAAGAGAAGACAGAGTTCGATGTAGAGCTGACAGAAGTAGGCCCGAACAAGGTTAAGGTCATCAAGGTTGTCCGCGAAGCTACCGGCTTAGGCTTAAAGGAAGCAAAAGAAGTAGTAGACAGCGCGCCGAAGATCGTAAAAGAGCAGGCTGATAAGGCATCTGCTGAAGAACTCAAGGCTAAGCTTGAAGCTGAAGGCGCTAAAGTAACATTAAAATAAATCAGAATATAAATTCTGAATATAATAGGAAGAAGGCAGTCCCATTATTAGGATTGCCTTCTTCCTATTTTTGAAAGTGTTTTTGGAATATCTTGCATGTCCGCCGTATTCTTTGGCCCTGACCAGACAGCAGACGTCTGATCAGGGTGTGAAAAGTAACTGTCTGTAACAGTTTAGATAGGGCGTTACATTTGTGGATAGCTGGACGCCGGGCGAGGGGAGCGGGACCATCTTCCTGTGACTTTTCCAGAATGATAAGAATCCCTAAG
>CANDMV010000113.1 GCA_947385875.1 uncultured Eubacterium sp.
ATCCGCAAAGTGGGGAGTGCAGATCGCGGGAATGATTTTTCAAACACGCTCTAGTGTACTGTCTGCCTGGTATCTGTACTAATGAATCATTCAAATATCAAATGTATTTACTGATTTTATGCAAATACAGTTTATTACAAATATCAATAAGACAGTACACTAGGCTTTAATAGAAAGATTAAAAACCTTTTATATATAATACGTACAGCATAGCAGCCGAAAACAAATAAACCGTATTTATTTGGCATCTATATAGCATCTTTTGCGTTAGCATAATAAATTTTTTATCAATTTGTTCCATATATGTATTTTAAATGCAGATGAAATTCTAATATATACTCACAAGCGATATTTGATCTATACAGCTTGAATCAAGAACGCTTGTGAGCACCAGGCTTATTCGTAAATTTTACGATCACGAATACAGATTTATATAATAAGTTAAATTTAATTTTTGCATACTTAATTCATCCTAATATATTGTTCGCGTATGATGAGAGGAATCTGTATTAAATTGCCGGATTCTTCTTTGAACTGAATGATGTAGTCAGCTTCTAATATCGCAGGCTGGTTGGATGATGTGGCATATGCGGCCTGAAGCATATCCTGCAGGATCGGTTCTGCCTGCATTTCATAGTATTCTTGTAGAAAATTAGTTAATATGTCTACCAGCATATCAAGCTGGTTTTTGTTCTGCAGAGAAAACCGTACTAAATCCGAAGTAAGGTAAAATTCTACGATTTTTCCGCTTTTATCATCTATTTTAATATCTGCCCAGTATCCGCCGGCCTCGTTATATACGCCGCAGCTCCACACGACAGCTGTAGAAATATCTGAAACGTTAGAAGCGTGCCCGGAAGAAGAATGGGCTTCGGCATTTTTTTGGTCATTTTCAGCGTCTGTTTTCCAGGAAAATAACGTTTTTTTGCCATCCTGAGGATTTAAATTGTTGGCGGTGGATGAATCTGTCGATATGTAATCGGTTACTTCTTCTTCTGAGGCGATTGCCAGCTGCAGCGATATATCGTAGCTTGAGACAGAGTCGTCGATCGGGAATAAAGATTCTATTCCTGATTTTGTCGATTGTTTAAACGAATCATTTAATTGTTTAAATACGTCTTTTATCAGATTGCTTATATCATCGGCGGAACGTTCGCTTCCAGTGCGTGGATAATCGACAAAATAGTGGCCTTTCGTAAAAAGACTCAGAGTATCAGGAAGACTGGAGCTGTAGTTAAGCTCCATAGGCTCTATGAACGGGTGTTCTATGGTGGCGTAGATCTGTTGGTCCTGATAAGCCGACAGGCTGGAAGGCAGTAAAAATCCGGCAGCTGATAACAAGAGTGTCAGCAGTAAATAGAAGCAGGTAAAAATGACTCGTTTCATGCGCGACCTCCTTTCAGTAATACGGTAACAGTCGTTCCGTGGCCTTCTTCACTGTCAAAATAAATGTTTCCTCCGTGCATCTGTGCGATCTGCGCACAAAGCGTCAGGCCGAGTCCGGCTCCGCCCTGCGAGCGAGAGCGGGCTTTGTCTACACGATAAAAAGCTTCCGTAATATGCACAATGGATCCTGCCGGGATACCTTTCCCGTCATCGGATATTGTGATCTGGCAGCCGTCGTCAGTCATGATAGAGCAGACAGAGATTTCACCGCCGTCTACGAGTGCTTTCCTTGCGTTTTCAATCAGATTGACCAGCAGTGATCCAAAAAAGTCGGTATCCAGCATACAATAGCCAGATTCACATTCACACTGCAGATGGATGTCTTCTTTTGCGAGCATTGGTTTTAGATGGTTTACCAGATTATGTATGAGCTCTGCTGGAGAGGCTTTTGTGAGTGTAAAGGAGTCGTGCTTTGCTACAAAAATGTCTAAAAGCTTTAAGGATAAGCGTTCCAGACGCTTCCCTTCAGTAAAGATATAGTTGGCGGCATCGATCTGGTCTTCTTTTGAAAGAGTCTCACTCCTTAGTAAGTCGGCATATCCGATAATGGATGTCATCGGAGTCTTAAGCTCATGGGTAAAATTGCCGATGAATTGATTCTGACGCTCAATAGAATCCTGCAATTCTTCTATGCCGTTCTGCAGATGGTCTGCCATCAGGTCAAAATCTTTTGATACGGCGCCGACTTCATCGTTGGTTTTGATGCTGCTTCGGTAATCATAATTACCGGAGGCAATCTCACGCGATGCTTTTGACAGCTTAGCCAGAGGCCTTGTCAAAAAGAACGCGAAAACATAAGAAAAACAAGCGCACGCTGCTAAAAGTATCGCAAAGATCTGCTGGTAAATATCCTGCTGCTGGGTGCGGGCATTATAGACAGAAGATATATCATAAGCTGCATCCAGATAATATGTTTCTTTGCCGACAAAAAAAGAGCCGGACAGCTGTAAATAATAAGAATCTGATGGCATGGAAAAAATCGCACAGGCTAGATGTGTTGTGTCGATCTGGTCTGTAAGCTCTAAAAAGTGCGCAGCGGCAGTTCCTTCGGAGTACAGCATCTCTGTCTGTGAGCGCAGCTGCAGCGCTGCCCAGAAAGAACCCTGCGTGGATAGCTGTTCCAATATTTTTGATAGATCTTTTTCATCCGTCCATTGATCCATGCTGTTGACAACCTGCAGAGTGTTTAAGATCATATGGTAGGATTCCTGCGCTGCCAGTTTTTCCTGCTTGAGGGAAGTCTGGAAGGTAATGGATATAAGCGCGCTGCTGCCTGCACCGAAAAAAAGAGCCATCAGGCTGATCATGCAGCAGGTTGTTTTCAAACGAAATTTCATGGCTTCCTCTGGTTGTTCAAAATTTAATTTGATTACGTGATTGTTAAGGTGTTTATTTAGATCTAAAAGGTCAGGCGGCTGTTAAGAGTATTTATTTTATAGATCTAAAAATTTTAGCGGTAGCTTAAGTATATAAAAATTATATCAAGGATCTACTTCAAACCGATATCCCACTTTATTAACTGCCTGGAGCTCTTTCTCTAAGTGAGCCTTGCGGCGGAGCCTTTGGATGTGCAGGTCTACTGCTTTGCTGCCGTAGACAAACTCCCTTTCCCAGATTCGTTCATAAATTGTTTCACGGTATAGAGCCGTGTTAGGATTCTGTGCAAAAAGCAGCAGCAGTTCATATTCTTTTGGGGTTAGGGCGATGTCAATGCCGTCACGGGATACTTTTCGTGATTTCGTGTCTATGACAAGTCCCACAATCGCGATGATATCATCTGTTTTATGATAACGGCGCAGTACGACATCGATGCGGGCAAGCAGTTCTATAATCTCAAACGGCTTAACAATATAGTCCTCTGCACCCATTCGAAGTCCCTTGACTTTGTCCTGGACAGAGTTTTTAGCTGTGATAAAAATAACAGGAATTTCCAAAGGACGTATGTATTCCATAAGTTCAAAGCCGTCCACATCCGGCAGCATAATATCCAATAAAATCAAATCATAATTATTTTCTTCTATCATGTCAGCAGCCTGTGTACCGTCAAAAGCACAGTCACAAAAATATCCGACGTTTTTAAGGCTTAATTTAATTAAGTTAGAGATGGGCTTTTCATCTTCTGCTATTAATATATGAATCAAGGCAGGTTCCTCCGTTTTGATTGTAATTATCGTATAGTTTGGTCAATTTTACATAGGTATCTCTAAGATTATGTCATTCTGGCATCAAAACGGTAACGATTTGCCGACATAAAGCAGTTCAAAAAAGATTGTATCAAAGAAATGTAGAAAAAGCAAACAAAATGGGTTATACTTTCCGTAGTAATAGTTTGAAAAATATGTATTAAATTACAACAAATCAGGAGGAAAACAAAATGGGAAATGTAAGACGCGTATTTGCCGAAAAGAAAAAAGACTTTGCGGTTGCCGCCAAGTCACTGCAGCATGAGATTAAGCATGATCTGGGCATTGCGGGCGTTGCAGACGTACGTGAATTGATTCGCTATGATATAGAGAATCTTTCTGAAGAAGTGTACGAGAAAGCGAAGGCCGCCGTATTTTCCGAGCCGCCGGTTGATGATCTCTATGAGGAAGTATTTGACGCAAAGGGCGGCAGGGCGTTTTCAGTAGAATATCTGCCGGGACAGTTTGACCAGAGGGCGGATTCTGCACAGCAGTGTGTAAAGCTGTTAAACGAAGCAGAAGATCCGGTGATCCGTACGGCAGTTACTTATATTATATCCGGTGAGATCAGCGACAGTGAATTTGAAGCGATCAAGAAGCACTGCATTAATCCTGTGGATTCAAGGGAAACTGGCGCAGAAAAGCCGGAGACGCTGGTACAAAGCTTTGACGAGCCGGAGGATGTGATTATATTTGACGGATTTGAAGCTATGGATGAGACGAAGCTGCGCGAGCTGTATGATTCATTAAATCTGGCTATGACTTTCCGGGATTTCCTTCATATACAAGATTATTTTAAACACGATGAAAAGCGCAGCCCGTCGATGACAGAAATACGTGTATTGGATACGTATTGGTCCGATCACTGCCGTCATACGACTTTTTTAACAGAGCTTAAGGATGTATCATTTAAAGATGGATATTACCGCACACCGATAGAGGAGACGTATCATGATTATTTAAACACGTTTCAACATCTATATGAAGGACGAAGCGATAAGTTTGTATGCCTGATGGATCTGGCTCTTATGGCAATGAAGCGCCTGAAACAAGAAGGAAAGCTTCAGGATCAGGAAGAATCTGACGAGATCAATGCATGTTCGATTGTAGTTCCGGTAAAGATTGATGGAAAGACCGAAGAATGGCTGGTGAACTTTAAAAATGAGACACACAACCATCCGACCGAAATCGAACCTTTTGGAGGGGCAGCGACCTGTCTGGGAGGAGCAATCCGCGATCCGCTTTCCGGGCGTACGTATGTCTATCAGGCGATGCGTGTCACGGGGGCAGCAGATCCGACACTTCCAGTCAGCGAGACGCTGGAGGGCAAGCTGCCACAGAAGACTCTGACACGCGGCGCAGCAAGGGGATATTCGTCCTACGGCAACCAGATCGGGCTTGCAACCGGTTATGTAAAGGAGATCTATCATCCGAATTATGTGGCGAAGCGGATGGAGATCGGCGCTGTACTTGGCGCGGCTCCAAGGTCAGCGGTACAGCGTCTTACATCGGATCCGGGCGATGTGATTATACTGCTCGGCGGACGTACCGGAAGGGATGGCTGCGGCGGAGCGACGGGTTCTTCGAAAGCACATACGACGCAGTCCATTGATACCTGCGGGGCAGAGGTGCAGAAAGGAAATGCGCCGACGGAGCGTAAGCTGCAGAGACTGTTCCGCCGGCCGGAGGTATCGCATATTATCAAGAAATGCAATGATTTTGGTGCGGGCGGCGTATCGGTAGCAATCGGTGAGCTGGCGGACGGGCTTCGTGTGGAGCTGGATAAAGTGCCTAAAAAATATGCGGGATTAGATGGCACAGAAATCGCTATTTCAGAATCACAGGAGAGGATGGCGTGTGTGATTGCGCCTTCGGATGTCGATCAGTTCTTAGCGTTTGCAAAGGAGGAGAATCTGGAGGCGGTTCCGGTAGCAGTCGTGACAGAAGAGCCGCGTCTTGTCCTCGTGTGGAGGGGCAGGGAAATTGTAAATATTTCCCGCGCGTTTTTGGATACGAACGGTGCGCATCAGGAAGCGGCAGTGACTGTGGATATTCCTGAAAAAGAGGATAACTTCTTTGATAGGATGGAGCTTCCTGAAGTAACGGAAGATCTCGCGTCCGGTGATGTAAAGGCAGCGTGGCTGGATACCTTGAGTGATCTGAATGTATGCTCGCAGAAAGGGCTTGTGGAGATGTTTGACGGCTCGATCGGGGCAGGCAGTGTATTTATGCCATATGGCGGACGTTATCAGCTGACGGAGACGCAGGCTATGGCAGCAAAGCTCCCGGTGCCAGAAGGCAGTACAGATGCTGTAACGCTGATGTCTTATGGGTTTGATCCATATTTATCCAGCTGGTCGCCATATCATGGAGCTGTTTATGCAGTGCTGGAGTCGTTGTCCAGAATCGTTGCGGCAGGCGGGGATTATCGTAAAGTGCGATTTACGTTTCAGGAGTATTTCCGCAGGATGAGTGAAGAGCCGTCCAGATGGAGCCAGCCGTTTGCGGCGCTGCTCGGCGCGTATGCAGCGCAGATCGGGTTCGGACTGCCGTCTATAGGAGGAAAGGATTCTATGTCAGGTACATTTAATGACATCGACGTACCGCCGACTTTAGTATCATTTGCAGTAGATGTGGCTTCATCGTCTGAGATTGTTGCGCCGGAATTAAAAGCAGCGGGCAGTCAGCTGGTTAAGATTTCGATAGAAAAGGATGAGTATGACCTGCCAATATATGAGAAGGTTAAGAAGGTCTATGACATAGTGCATAGTCTGATTAAAGACCATTTGATTAGTTCTGTTTATGCGCTGGATGGAAAAGGCATCGCGGCAGCAGTCAGCAAGATGGCGTTTGGAAATAAACTGGGCGTTGCACTGAATCATAACGCTGTAGCGCCGGAGGAATTGTTTGCGCCGGGATTTGGCTGCTTTGTGGCGGAAGCAGCACCAGAGTGTGTGGAGAAAGTGACAGGTGCGTTTCAGGCAGCGGGTATCGCCGGAGCCTGCACGGTGATTGGCGAAGTCAATGACAGCGGTACATTCTGCTATGGAGACGTTCGGATTTCCGTGGAGGAAGCTCTTGATGCATGGACCGGCACATTGGAAAGAGTATTTCCGACTAGAGCATACAAAGGTAACGAAGAAGTGCAGTCTGGGATCTATCATGCAGACAGCATCTATGTATGTAAAAATAAGGTAGCAAAGCCGACGGTATTTATCCCGGTATTTCCGGGCACAAACTGCGAATATGATTCTGCAAAGGCATTCGAACGGGCTGGCGCGCAGGTCATTGTAAAAGTATTCAAGAATCTGGAGGCTGCGGATATTCGTGATTCGGTGCGGGAGTTTGAATCTGGAATTAATCAATCACAGATTCTGATGTTCCCTGGCGGATTTTCGGCAGGTGATGAGCCGGAGGGCTCGGCGAAGTTCTTTGCCAATGCGTTTCGAAATGAGAGGGTCAGCGAGGCCGTGACGCGGCTGCTGAAGGAAAGGGATGGTCTGGCGCTGGGCATTTGTAACGGATTCCAGGCATTGATTAAGCTGGGGCTTGTGACTTATGGGGAGATTACGCAGCAGAAGGCGGATTCACCGACCTTAACCTATAACACGGTCGGACGGCATGTGTCGAAGATGGTCTATACTAAGGTCGTATCCAATAAGAGTCCGTGGCTGGCACAGGCAGAGCTGGGAGGCGTATATACCAATCCGGCTTCTCATGGGGAAGGACGTTTTGTGGCGAGCAGGGAATGGCTGGACAGACTATTTGAGAATGGCCAGGTGGCGACCCAGTATGTGAATGAAGAGGGTGTGCCGACGATGGATGAAGAATGGAATGTGAACGGTTCTTATATGGCGATTGAAGGAATTACCAGCCCGGATGGACGTGTGCTTGGCAAGATGGCGCATTCAGAGCGGCGGGGAGATTCTGTTGCGGTGAATATATACGGGCAGCAGGATATTCGGATATTCGAATCTGGGGTGGCGTATTTTAAGTAGGAATTGTTCGATTGTTAAGTATAAAATAAATAAAGACCTTGTAAACGGATAAGAAGATCTGTTTGCAAGGTCTTCTTATTTAGGAAGCAGAAGAATAGAGTTGCGATAATTTATTCTTAATAAAATCTGCTGCTGTTGGTAGAGTGTATCAAAAATATCGTTAGATTTATATCTATGTTTGTGATATACTGTTTATAGTTAAAAATGGAGGTGATTTTTATGCCGGAAATAAGCAGATTTTATGGAATTGTTATTAAAATGTTATTTAATGATGACGGGAGACATCATAAGCCGCATGTACATGTATATTATGGAGAATATGAAGCATCAATGGCATTAGATGGCGAATTATTAGAAGGCAAGATGCCGTAAAAAACAGTATAGAATGGTATCTGGTTGGATGGCATTGCATGAAGAAGAGCTATATGCCGCATGGAATGATGCTGTAAGAGAAAAACCGTTTCATAAAATAAGTCCATTAAAATAAAGAAGAGGAGGCAGCATATGTATATCTCAAATGGTATCATATATGGCAGTGAACATACAGAATTATTAAAAATAAAATCAGTAAAACCGCTAGACAATATGATTATGATAATTATATTTACTAACAATGAAATAAAATTATTTGATGCGTCTATTTTAAAAGGTGAAGTATTTGTGCCGCTGAAAGATGAAAGTGTCTTTAACAATCCTGTGATAGATCATGGTGTGGTTACTTGGAATGATGGGGATATTGATTGCGCGCCGGAATTCATGTATGAAAATAGTTATAAATACAATTCTGTAAAGGTATTTGAGAGGGCGGCAGGATATTCGGAGCTTTGAATTTGGGATGATGTATTTTAATCAGGGATAGTATGATTGTTAAGTGTAGAAATAGCTATAAATTTGATTCTGCAGCAGTTTAGGAGCTGTACTTTTGTATTGACGGAGAGAGCGGATAAATTCTTTCGCGTATCTCGTGGTCAGAAAGGGGTATCTGCAAGGGATATGAGACTTTCTTTAGGGCAGAGCGAAAGCTGCATTAATAAAATGCAGATGGCATGAGAATATATAAAAATGTTTGGAAAGAGGACAGTGTAATAAGCTGTTGAAACTATTCGCGATATGATAGCCGTTGACAGTTTTATTAAAATGAATGGAAGAATTATGGGGGAAAATTAGAATGAAAGGGTCAGCTAAGCGGATTATCAGTAAAAAGAAGAGGAAGTATAGGTGTTTAAAAATCTGCATTATGCTTACACTGATAGCAGCCGGATATTCTTTGTATCTTTGTATAGAAAGCAATTCTGCTGTTGTCATACAAGAACGAGGGAATGAGACACATAAGATGAATTCGGAGGGATTGGCAGCTGAGCTGATTTCTGACAGCGTTCATAAAGAGCTGTCATATTCCGGCAGAATGGACGAAAATAGTAATTATTTTAATACAGCAGATGAAAGCAGTAGAAATATAGGCGTGGATAGAGCAGTAGATGAAGATCAGAATAGTATAGCTAAAATAAAAGCAGCTCGTATGCTAAAAAAATCAGGCGGAGCAATAGCAGCAGACGAAAATAAAAATAAGTTGGACAGAACAGCAGCAGAGGATGAGGGTGATTTAGACAGATCAGTAGCAGCACCAAATGAGCCAGAAACATCTGACAATGACAAACATAGCCCGGATGAGCCGGATACATCTGACAATGACAAACATAGCCCGGACGAATCAGAAACATCTGACAATAACAGAAATAATCCAAACGAACCGGAAACAGCTGATAATAATGAAAATTCAGATGAACCAGCGCAGACAGCTCCTGACAAACCCGATTCCGTCGAATCCGAGCCGGAAAAAATCACTACATTTTCTGCATCAGCTGATAAAAAGCCGGGTAAAAAAAGTGCTTATATCAGCTGGGAGCGTGTAAAAGGAGCTGTTTCATATGAAGTGCAGCGTTCTAAAAAGAAAGACGGCAGTTTCAGAGCGGTTGTTTCTTTAGGCGGAAACCGCCGGAAATATACAGATGTGAAAATAAGCAGAGGGCAGCGTTATTTTTACCGAGTGGCTGCTGTTATGGAGGATGGAAATAAGATTTATAGCGGGACGCTTTCATTTGACTGTGCGCTTGAGAGGGTATCAGGCATAAAACTGATCCGATACTCTACGTCATCAATTAAAGTCACATGGAATCAAGATAAAGATGCGAAATACTACAAGGTATATTGTTCAAAGAATAAGTCAGGCAAATATCAGTATGCAGGTACTACGCAAAAAAGCTGGTATCGGGTCAAAGATTTGGAAAATAATCAGTTTTATTATTTTCGGGTCAAAGCATGTGCAGCAAAAAAAGCGTCTAAACGAGACAGTGAGCTGTCTGAGGTATCACAGATGCGGACAATGACCTATAACCGGACGACTGTATTTGCAGGGGACTCTATTACGACGGGGCTTGCGGGATATGGGATTCTGGATGAGATTGACATCGGCGGCAATAAAGATGTCATTGCGGCGGTCGGACTGAATACGATTACGTTTCGCTCTAAGAGAATCTTTGCGGGGCAGTCGGGGATGGAAAGAATCATTTTGTATAAACCATACCGTGTGTATATTATGCTTGGTATTAATGAGATTAATTACCGCAGCTGGGAAGACGTGATTCAGGGAAATAAAGAAATCGTGGAGGGGATTCAGGCCGGATCTCCGAATACGGATATTGTGCTGCTGGCAACGCCGCCGGTGACGTTATCCAGACTGCGGAAAGAAAATGGTTTTTCGCAGATACCTGCTTTTAATCAGAAGCTGGAGGAGCTGGCAGAAAGCATGGGAGTTCGGTATTACGATTTTACAGGATTTTTAAAGGATTCAAATGGATGTCTGAAAAGTGATTATGCTTCGGGGGATGGCTATCACTGGAAGCTTGCTGCATATCATACTTATGCGGAGCTGATCGAAGCATATGATAAATCGTTGGATTAGATGTGTGGCTGCATGTGAATAAATTAAGAAAAAGGAGCTGTCGCATTCAGCAAAAACCGTGCAGGATATAGCATATATAAAGATGCTATATCCTGCCAGATTTTTTTGATGCGCCAGCTCCGATTTTGATTTATTATTTTGTCAAGGAATCAAGCGTATTACGTATTTGTCCGGTACGCCGGCTCCTTTTTATTTGCCGTACAAAATTATGGACGCAGTCCCATTCCACCTTCCAGTGTAAGTGTTTCGCCTGTCAGATATTTAAAGTCTGGAGATGCCAGCTGTACGCATACACGTCCGATTTCAAGCTCAGAATCGCCGTAATGGCCTGCAGGCGGCATTTTGACATTTTCCTTAAAAGCATCAGGGTATGCTTTTTCAAACTGTTCGAGCTGTGCCGTCCATGCCAGCGGACAGATAATATTGACATTGATGCCGTCCTTTGCCCACTCGGTAGCTGCTACACGGGTAAGACCGCGGATGCCTTCCTTTGCAGCAGCATATGCGCACTGGCCAAAGTTGCCGAACAGTCCGGCACCGGATGCGAAGTTGATGACAGAGCCTTTGGATTCTTTCAAATGCGGGTAGCACGCTTTCATATAATAAAACGCGGCATATAATCCTGAATATAAGGCAAGATTGAACTGGTCTGTCGTATGGTCTGCCAGCGGCACGCCGGAAGCCGATGCCTGTGCGTTATTAATCAGGACATCAATGCTGCCGAAGGTATCGATAGTCTGTTTTACGACATTGGCAACAACGCTTTCATTGTCTGCTCCGGCATTTACATCAGCCTGAACGATTAACACTTTAATCCCATAGAGACGCTCCAGTTCTTCTTTTGCATCTTCCAGTTTTTTTACGTTTCTGCCAGTAATCACCAGATTTGCACCTTCTTTTGCGTATGCAGTGGCGATTCCGTATCCAATCGACCCGCATCTGCCGTCACTTAAGACAGCTCGTCCTGCACCAGTGATGATAGCGGTCTTTCCTTTTAGAAAATCCATTTAAAAAGCCTCCTTTATGATTAAAATAGTTACTTTATTCTAATATATCTGTTTGAAACAATCAAGTTTATTTTATAGAGCGCAACACTCTATCTGAGAGCTGTTACTATAGATCATTGAAGTGGGCAGTTTTGATATTGTTTTCACTTGATTTTTTGCCCGCTTTGATGTAGAGTAGTTTTGTTGAAAAATGATACATTGTTGAAAAATAAGAGCATTTTTCAATCATCTAAATATAGGAATAAATAATCTGCTGCAAATCAAATATGAAATATCTGGTTACGGATTTGTGCTTTTAAATACGAGAGGAGATCGAATGATGAAGAAAGAACCATTTGTATCGAAAGAACAGCTGGAAGAAATAGTAAAAAAGTATCCGACGCCGTTTCATCTATATGATGAGAAAGGAATCCGTGCAAATGCGCAGGCAGTAAAAGACGCGTTTTCATGGAACAAAGGATATAAGGAATATTTTGCGGTAAAGGCAGAACCAAATCCATTTATAATTCAGATCTTAAAGGAATATGGCTGCGGCTGTGACTGTTCTTCTATGACGGAACTGATGCTGTCTGATGCGGTCGGCATTCGTGGAGAGGATATTATGTTCTCGTCAAATAATACGCCGGCAGAAGAGTTTCGGGTTGCGGATGAGCTGGGGGCAGTCATCAATCTGGATGATATTACACATATTGATTTTTTGGAAAAGACGATAGGAAAAATACCGGAGACGATCAGCTGCCGCTACAATCCAGGCGGTGTGTATGAAATCAGCAATGGCATTATGGATAATCCGGGAGATGCGAAGTATGGGTTTACGAAAGAGCAGCTGTTTGAAGGCTATCGCATATTGAAGGAAAAAGGGGCAAAACGCTTTGGCCTGCATTCTTTTTTAGTCAGCAATACGGTTACGAATGATTATTATCCGGCGCTGGCAAAGACGCTGTTTGAGCTGGCTGTAGAGATTCAGGAGAAGCTGGGTATCAAAATAAGCTTTATCAACCTGTCCGGCGGCGTAGGAATTGCTTATACGCCAGAGCAGACGCCAAATGATATACAGGCGATCGGAGAAGGGGTTCATAAAGTATTTGATGAAGTACTAGTGCCGGCTGGTCTTGGAGATACTGCGATTTATACGGAAATGGGACGTTTTATGACAGGCCCGTATGGATGCCTTGTGACAAGGGCAGTGCATGAAAAGCACACGTATAAGGATTATATCGGGGTAGATGCATGTGCGGCGAACCTGATGCGTCCGGCGATGTATGGTGCATACCATCATATTACGGTAATGGGGAAAGAGAATGAGCCGTGTGAATATAAATATGACGTAGTCGGTTCTTTATGTGAGAATAATGATAAATTCGCGGTAGACCGTATGCTGCCTAAGATAGAGACTGGTGATCTGCTGGTGATTCATGATACGGGGGCGCATGGGTTTGCTATGGGTTATAATTATAATGGCAGGCTCTGGTCTGCCGAAGTATTATTAAAAGAGGATGGCAGCGCTCAGCTGATCCGGCGTGCGCAGACTCCGAAGGATTATTTTGCGACATTTGATTGCTTTGATATTTTAAAAGATATGAAATATTAATTTCTTTGATAAAATACGTAAAAAAGCTGCGCTTTATGAAATAAAAATCGTAAAGCCGCAGCTTTATTTTTGGATAGCAGTTTTGCAGCGATTTATGGTATTTCCATTCAAGACTGCCTGACTGTAACAAAAAATATTAGTGTTATGGAAAAATATATAGAAAAAATTTATTTTGTACAACATTTCCCGGCTATCAGCTGTATAGATCAGAACAGCTGACAGAGCTGTAAAAAGCAGTAAATAGGTGTTTTTCTATTCGCTATATTCTGAAAACGGAATGTCGGAAAATGAAATGCTGAAGAAATAGATTAGAGCGTGTCTGAAAATGCTTTTCGTAATGTACATATACAGAGAATAACACGCTCTGATTAAATAATGTATCACTATTGACGATTGTTCTGTTCTTCATACGCAGCCCTGCAGGCTTTGGCCAGCTGGTCAGCGCAGGATGTAGGCTTGCGGCCGCAGGTGTTTCCGGACAGCTTTTTTTCGATTTCTTCTACGGTGCATCCGTCTACGAGGGTAGAGATTGCTTTCAGGTTGCCGTTGCAGCCTCCGGTAAAGGAAACGTCTGTTATGATATTGTCATGAATGTTTAACTTGATCTTGGTAGAACAAGTGCCGTTTGTTGTGTAGGTATATTCCATAAGGTTCCTCCGTATATTAAAAAATTAAATGTCAGGGCAGCAAAATCACAATTTGTAATTAGTATATCATTAATTAGGGTATATCGCAAATAAATTTTTGATAAAAAACTGTTGCATAATTTTGGAGGGTGTGGTAGAATATCATCTGTAGCAAAGATGGACAAGCCGCTGTGGCGGAATTGGCAGACGCATACGACTCAAAATCGTACGGGAAACCATATGGGTTCAAGTCCCATCAGCGGCATTTTTGTAATATTATCTGTGGATAAGCAGACAGAGTTAGAATTGATATTTTATCCCATGTCCTCTGGGATATAGGGAGACATCCGGTGTTGATAGTGCCGGGTGTTTTTTTATGATCTCAGGCCATAAAATATAAAGATATGGGCGGTTAAGGGGAGCAGTCTGTCGCTCCCTCTTGTCAGCTTTTGCTATTAAAAAAAGTACATAATTCTTATGGCAGAGCTGCGATTTGGCTTGATAATAAGGAGCTCGTCTGTTTTTCATGGATTGAGATGTATCATCAGGATTATGATGCAGAGGAGGTCTGGAAGGAAACAGGCGTCTGGGATTATGGTTCCCGAATTACGTTGGGAAAGAAAATGCCGGAAGTAGTCGGCGCAGATGTGACAGGCAAAACGGGAAATGATCATTTAGGTATTATTGAGTTTCCTGTGCCTATTTTGAAAGGCAATGTAGAAAAGATAAAGGAAATCCGGGAAAAACTTTTTGAGCCGGAATTTTCAGATTTGACGGTTGTTGATTTTTCAGATTTAGCGCAAGGCTGCAAAACCTATGATGAATTTATAGAGAAAATGAACGGTGTATCTGAAAGTGGCTTGAATTATTTTGGTATTGCAATCTGCGGGGAAAAAAAGAAAGTAAATAAACTAACGGGAAGTATGCCGTTATTAAGATAAAAGAAAGCCGGGACGCGGCAGCTGTCAGACAGCCACCGCGCCCCGGTTTTTCTCATGGGTGCAATGCTGTGTGCTGGTGGCTGGGCTGGCAGGGTTCCGGGCGGCATATCAAGGC
>CANDMV010000114.1 GCA_947385875.1 uncultured Eubacterium sp.
AGGCGACGTAGGAGCCGCTCACAGTACTTGAGTGCTTGCACCGGGGTAGTTGATTCAATTAGGGAAAATAAAAGATTCTATATAGATAAAACCTTGTTTATCAAAGAGTGGTGGGAAAATGGGGACGCAGTTACATTGATTACTCGCCCAAGGCGTTTGGTAAGACTTTAAATATGAGTATGATGGAGAAGTTTTTTTCCGTTCAGTATAAGGGAAGGGCTGATTTCATTTTTTCTGATCTGAACAATTTAGAGGTTGTTACTACGACATCAAATAAGTATGAGGAATCGTTTGGTTTTACCAGTATGGAAGTAAAAGATGCGCTGGATGAATTTGGACAGTCAGGTCAGAAAGAAAAAGTGAGGTTATGGTATGACGGGTTTCGGTTTAGAAATACCGAAGGTATTTATAATCCGTGGTCGATTACAAAATATCTGGATTCGGAAAAGTTTGGAAGCTACTGGGTTCATACCAGCTCGAATGCTCTGGTTGGTAAATTAATTCGGGAGGGGACAGTGGACTTAAAGATGGCGATGGAGGATTTGTTGGATAGAAGGACGATTGAGACTTCGATTGATGAAGAAATAGTTTTTAACAGGTTGGATAAGAATGACGCTGCAGTCTGGAGTCTGCTTTTAGCTGCCGGATATTTAAAAGTGAATGATGAGCCAAAGGAAGAGGGCGGTTTTTATCGTCTGTCGCTGACCAATTATGAAGTTCACACCATGTTCACTGGTATGGTAAGGGAATGGTTTGACCGGGCAGATGTGAGGTATCATGATTTTGTGAAAGCACTGATGGCAAATGATGTAGTCTATATGAATCGGTTTATGAATCAGGTGGCAGCATCTGTATTTAGTTTTTTTGATACTGGAAAAAAGCTGTCTGGGCAGGAACCGGAGCGATTTTATCATGGGTTTGTGTTAGGGCTGATTGTGGATTCGAAAATCAAATATAAGATTACATTAAATCGTGAAAGTGGCTTTGGCAGATATGATGTAATGATGGAGCCGGAAAATAAGGCGGACGATGCATATATTCTTGAGTTTAAAGTGCATGATCCTCATAGTGAAAAGACGCTGCAGGATACGGCACAGGCGGCGCTGCGTCAGATTAAAATGAAGAATTATGATGCCTGTATTTTAGCAGGAGGTGTTTCAAAAGAAAGGATACGGCATTACGGTTTTGCGTTTGAAGGGAAAAATGTATTGATTTGCGGCGGGCAGGATTTGCGGAGCAAGAATAATATAGACAAAAATGGGGATAATTTGTAGCAGTATCGTAAGTAAGGAGATGAAGTTACAATGATAGAATCTGATACAATAAAGCTTCTGAGGGAATGTGATGCCGGTATAAAAATGGGCGTATCATCGATTGATGATGTACTGAAGTATGTACACGACGAGACATTTCGCAGGAGTCTTGCAGACTGCAGAGACAAGCATGATGAGCTGAAAGGAGAAATACAGATTCTTTTAGCCCAGTACCATGATGAAGGAAAAGAACCTAATCCGATGGCGAAAAGCATGTCATGGGTGAAAACAAATGTAAAGCTGGTGATCGATGAATCGGATGAGGCGATTGCCGATTTGATTACGGATGGCTGCAATATGGGCGTAAAGTCGCTGAATAAATATCTGAACCAGTATCAAGCTGCTGATGTGAAATCGAAGGACATTACAAAACGGCTGATAAATCTTGAAGAAAAGCTGGCTGTGGATATTCGCTGTTATCTGTAAATCGAGGGAGAAACAGCCATTGAATACCAGATCTCTTAAGGAGATGGTGTTCAATGGCTGTTTTTTGTATTATGATAAAAGAAAGTTTGCGAAGCGTACTTTTTATTTAGCGGATTTTTATACCGTCTTTAATGACGGCAGCAGTCTTCAGTGATCCATCTAGCAGAACGACATCTGCTTTTTTACCGATCGTAATGGAGCCTCTTGAATCATACACACCGAGACATTTTGCCGGATTTACGGCAGCGCAGGCAACTGCGGTTTCGAGAGGGATACCCATCTGTGTCACAGCTGTACGCATACACTGCATCAGGTTTGAAGCGGAGCCGGCCAGTGCGCCGTCCGAAACCAGTGTGACCCGGTTGTCCTTCAGGTCTACGTCCAGTCCGCCTAGAGTGTAGCGTCCGTCAGGCATACCGGTAGCACGCATACTGTCACTGATAAAAATGATGCGGTCTTCGCCGAGCATACGGAATGTAGCGCGTACAACGCTGGGATGTATATGCACACCGTCACAAATCAGCTCGGCATAGACATGCGGGCTGTCTGCGACAGCGCCGACGACACCCGGACTTCGATGTGTAAAAGGCGGCATAGCATTGTATAAGTGTACGGCATGGTTTGCTCCTGCGCCAAAAGCTGACATAGCTGTGTCGTAATCAGCATTTGTATGAGCCAGAGAGATGTTCACCTGATCTTTCAGCTGTGCGATAAATTCTAAATAATCAGGATTTTCTTCAGGCGCAATACCGATAAATTTTACCAGTCCGCCAGAAGAATTGATAAATTTCCGGGCGGTTTTTACATCACATTGGAGAATGTGCCTTGGGTCCTGTGCGCCTTTTTTTGTACTGCTGATAAAAGGGCCCTCCATGTTTATGCCGATGAGGTCGGCTCCATGACAGCAGCCGGATGCAGCCGTATTTTCCGTGTGATTTTGATCTGCAGCCAAGCTTTGCTGTGAAGACTGATATTCATATGCCGTACGCAGAATGTGCTCTAATTCATCGAATGGCAGAGTCATTGTAGCCGGAGAGATCCCGGTGATGCCGGCAGCTGCTTCGTATTCTGAGATTTTATCAAGAGCCTCTGTCGTGCCGTCACAAAAGTCATAGCCGGCACAGCCGTGAAAATGCAGATCAATGAGCCCCGGTATGGCATAGCACCCCTTTCCGTCAAAGACTTCAGTATCATCGGCATCTGACTCTGCGCAGAATGCACCGTTTTGAATAAAAATACTGCCTTCTCGAAAGCTTTTTTCCTCCGTATAGATTTTTACATTTTTGATAATCATGAATTTCCTCCTTTTTCTGATTTGGATTTTCCATCCGCCAGAGCCTCCAGCGTATTGTGGTGCAGGCTGTCTTTTGTTCTTTTATCCAGTTCGGCATAGCAGGAGTAGATAATATCCAGTACCAGTAGGATCGGAAACTGAGGAGAGATGACATGTCCCTGATTTAAGTGCTGAAGCGATGGAATCTGTACGATCTCTGTACAGAATTCGTAAAACAGATGATTGCTTTTGGCAGTAATCAGTATCGTTTTTGCTCCGCGCTTGTGGGCTTCCCGCAGCAGGTATAATATATCTTCGGATTCGCCGCTGATGCTGATGCCGAAATTCAGGCTCTGTCTGCCTTGGAATATGGCGTGCATACGGATCAGGTCAGTGTCTCTTAATGAATCAATATTGACGCCTATGCGCATGAAGCGCATTTCCATCTCTGCGGCAGCATGTCCGGAGCTTCCGCGCCCGCATACGAGCACTCTTTCAGCTTTGCTTAAGTAGTGGACAATACGGGCGATCTGCTCTTCGTCAATCAGGCGGTATGCCTTATTCAGCAGTTCCTGATAAGCATTCAAAATCATCCGGGTGTTTCCAGTCATAGAGTCTTCTCTTGCTACAAATGTCTTCTCATACTGGTACATGAATTCCCGATAACCCCGGTAGCCGCATTTTTGGGCAAAACGGGATAAGGAAGCCTCCGATACATAGAGCCGGTCGGATATGGCTTTGGAAGAAAAATCCACTTGTTCCTGGTTATTGATAAAAAAATCTGCGATATTTTTTTCAACTGTTGTAAATTTATCATAATTCATTTCTATCATCGGCACAACTGATTTAATATAATATTCCATTTATTTACCCTCTTTGGACGGCGTAACGGCTTAGATTTTGTTGCAAAGCAGTTACTGCGCGGCATAGATTTTGCTGTCGTTCGAATTTTTGCAGCAGGTGTTTTGGCTTTTAAGAATGATTGTTACGAAAATGAAAGAAGGCTCCTAACATACCTGCATCGTTTTTATGCTTAGCAAATGCTATTTTTGTGTGCGAAGCCATGCTGCCTATCAAGTAGGCTTCCAATGATTTTTGAATTCTGTCCTTCAGGTAGGCTTCCTGAGCCATAATTCCACCTCCAAGTACAACGATCTGGGGGCTTAACACATAGCAGATGTTGGCAATGCCGAGTCCTAATACATCTGTCATCTCATCGATTGCCTGAATGCAGACAGCATCTCCTTGTTTTGCTGCCTGAAAGATGCGATAACCGTCCCAGTTCTCTTCCGGCTCGTTCTTTCTGGCTGCTGTCTTTTTGGTAAGGGCGCTGGCAGAGCCTAAAGTCTGGAAGTCGCTGCCCAGCATATGCATATAACCGACTTCACAGGCGCTGTATGAAAATCCATGAAATACTTCACCGTCTATAATCAGGCAGCCTCCAATCCCGGTGCCGATTGTCAGCATCAGCATGGGACTGCAGCCAGAGCCGGCACCTGTCCGATATTCTGCCAAGCCTGCGCAGTTTACGTCATTTTCCACTTCGCATGGAATCTGAAACCGTTCTTCTAAGCGGGCTTTATACTGGATACCCGTATAGTCCGGTATCAGAGGCGCTGCATGATGGATGGTTCCCTGCTTAGTATCTACCATGCCGGCAGTAGATATGCAGATGCCTGCAATCGTATGTTTCTGGCAGAATCCTTCGGTAATTTTTATTGCTTTTGCTAAGATGGACGGCCCGCCTTTTAGCGCCTCTGTAGGCATCTGGGAGCGGTCTAAAATAATTCCTTCTTCGGAGATGATGCCGTATTTTATGGCAGTTCCTCCGATATCAATACTAACATATTTTTTCATAAGAATGATACCTTTTGATGTATGAAGTATGCTATAGGTTGCTTTTTACAGCACAGCCGCTTTTGGGCTGGAGTGTGAAAAGTAACGGCTATAGTGATATTTTAAATATAGCTTTTTTTATCGTTTCCGGGCTGTTTACCTGCACTGCGGTACGATGTCCGTCATTTGGAAAGCAGATTAAAAAGTCGCCCTCACGCAGTATGACAGAACCGTTTTTTTCGCCTTCTAAAGGAAGAAAATCGTCTTTAGGCTGATAGTCTTTCTGCTCCATGTTAGCGATAAAATTAAGATCAATCTGCTCTGTGCCGTTCAGCATAAGGTGCAGGTCCAGATACTGTCTGTGTGCTTCCCAGAAACGGTTTTCCTCAGTGGTCGTTTCATACTGGACAATATTTACAAACAGACGATCATTGTCAATATCGTGTCTGCCCGTCTCGTAATCAATGAGATGATTCGTTTGTGCGTAGGCAAAGCAGTCTTTTATCGCTTTATCAAGAAATGGGTATTCATCCAGATGGCGTATGTTTCCAAAAATCATAGTAAGCTCCTTTCGCAGAATAAAATAGAATGAAAGTGTAGTGTATTCAGTGGTGATATACTCACGAACAATAAAATTTTATATATGGCTTCTTCTTATGGACGCTCGTGAGTCGGCGATGTTGGTAAATTTTACTGTTGGTCAGTATAAATTGCGGCATATTTTGCAGAGCGAAAAAGATTCTGCTTTGCGTTACAGTGAGCCGCAGACATACTGTAACGCAGAGCATGTTTTTTATGCAGCATTAGTAGATGGTTGTATTTGGCGCAGGCTCTGAATGGTCGCCTTTTATATTTCTGGATATTATGCTGGCCGGTATTCCTACAGCCAGTGATACTGCGATCGAAATAATGGAGTAAGACCAGATGGAGACAGACCCTGCCGGAGCAAAGTATTTGATTCCTACCATGACGATTGATGCGGCAGCAAACGCAATGGCAGCGCCTGTCGCATCGGCAATCTTTGTAAACGCTCCCAGGATAAATGTACCGATCAAAATACCAAGTACTAATCCCATAAATCCGTTAAACCATTCATAGGCAGATTTTACGCCGCCGTTTGCCAGAACGATAGATACAAGAATGGCAAATATACCTACGACCAATGATACATACTGTCCGATTTTCGTTTGTTTTTCTAAGCTTAGCTCTTTCTTGCTGACGCGTGCCTGAATATCCAGTGTCCAGCTAGCCGCAACGGAGTTCAGCCCCGTAGATAAGGTAGACTGGGATGCTGCATAGATGGCAGCCAGCAGCAGTCCGGTCACGCCGACCGGCAGCTCGAATGCGATATAGGAAGCAAAGATCTGATCCTGTGCTGCAGCCGGAGGCAGGGCATTCTGCTGATAAAAGACATAAAGCCCGGTGCCGATGAAATAAAATACAGTTGCAATAAAAATAGACAATGCGCCGTTGGTCAGCATCATTTTATTTAGTTTTTTCGTATCTGTCGTGGTTGTAAATCTCTGTACAATGTCCTGACTGGATACATAAGAGCCCATTGTATTAAATCCAGCGCCTACGATCAAGAGGAATACGCTGTCTTTTAACAGGTTAATATCAAAAATCGGCTGATCCGGTGCCAGGAATTTTCCTTCATAGCGAAATGCGTCTAATAGTGCTCCAAAGCCGCCGTCTGTATGTGCAATCAAAAACAGCAGAGCAATGGTGACGCCGATTAATAATACGGAGCCCTGGATAAAATCTGTCCAGAGTACGGATTTTAATCCGCCGGTATAGGAATAAATAATGGCAATCACGCCCATAATGATAATGAGAAGATTGACGTTAATGCCCGTCAGATTCCCAAGTACCATACATGGCAGATACATGATAATTGACATGCGTCCGATCTGGTATATGATAAACATAACGGCGCCTAACACACGCAGGCCGCGGCTGTTAAAGCGAAGCTCCAGATAATGATAAGCTGTATCAATGCCCAGCTTGCTGTAGATTGGCAGGAAAAATCGGATGGTAAATGGAATCGCCAGAAGCATTCCCAGCTGAGCAAACCACATGATCCATGTCCCGGCATAAGAGTTTCCTGCTAATGACAGAAATGAAATCGGGCTTAATAAGGTGGCAAATATGGATACGGATGTAACCCACCAAGGCACGGTACCGTCGCCTTTAAAGTATTCTTTTCCCTTCATTTCTTTTTTAGCGAAATGAAGTCCTGCGAACAATACGGCTGCCAGATAAACGATCAATATGATTAAATCTATTGTAGTAAAACCCTGCATATTTATTCCTCCTGATTGATGTAAGTGGGCAGATGAGGATGTGGCTAGGAACTTAAGCAGAATGGTTACGAAAGTTCTTTAGACATGCTGCATCTTCTGTGAATAGTGCTGTGACAGCAAGAAACATTTTGATCGGCTGGTGCATTAAGAAAGCCTGACGATCTGACTGTGATGCGGATCTGTGCGTATTCTGTTTTATACTGCTGATTGACAGTGAAGTAAGTCTGAGTATATTCTGCTTAATGCAGCAGCCGTTTTGATTTATCGATTTAGTTCAGGGATACCCCTGGGGTACGGCCTTTGTGATTCGTTGACGATTATTTATGCGGCAGTGAGTATGTAAATTTAGTTTAGAAATTTAGCCTTTGCATTCTGAATCATTTCGGCAGCTTCTGTGACGATAGTTTCATCTTCTTTAATAAGTGCGGCAAGAGGTTTTCTTACACTTCCTAATTCCAGCCCTTCGTTTATTTTAAGAATTGCTTTGATAACGCCATACATATTTCCGTGGGCTGAACACATTTTATAGATAATTTCATTTACGGCATATTGAATTTCGCGTGCGGTATCTAAATCTCCAGATTTTACGTATTCATCCATTTTTAAGAACAGCTCCGGCATTACACCGTAAGTGCCTCCGATGGCACCCTGCGCGCCGATGACCCTGCCGCTGATAAACTGCTCGTCTGGTCCGTTGAAAATGATATAAGAATCGCCGGCTGCCTGTTTAAACATCTGAATATCCTGTACTGGCATGGAGGAATTTTTTACGCCGATGACCCGCGGATTCTCGCGCATTTTTGCGAAAAGGCTCATGGTCAGTGCAACGCCTGCCAGCTGAGGAATGTTGTAAATAACAAAGTCTGTATCTGGCGCAGCCGAGCTGATGTCGTTCCAATATTCAGCAATCGCATATTCCGGCAGATGGAAATAAATCGGAGGGATTGCTGCGATGGCATCTACGTGCTGGCTCTGTGCATGTCTTGCCAGTTCCATGCTGTCTGCCGTATTATTACATGCCACATGCGCAATGACTGTAAGGCGTCCTTCGGCAGCTTCCATTACATTTTCCAGAATGATCTTTTTGTCTTCTACGCTCTGGTATATACATTCACCGGAAGAACCATTGACATATACCCCTTTGACCCCTTTTTCTACAAAATATCTGGTAAGTGCCTGCACTCCGTTAGGATTTACATTTCCGTCTTTGTCATAACATGCATAAAATGCTGGGATAATTCCTTTATATTTTTCTAAATCTCTCATAATGCTTCTCCTTATTTAACTCTGGTTGTGTTGTTAATATGCATCCTTCTTGGTAAGTGCTGTGCACTGCGCAGTTGTAATGAAAGCCTGTTGTCACATCAAAGCTCGTGCGGTTCCGATCAGTGCTGTCTGTGCACTACGTTGCTGTAAGTGACTTTCTGCCGCAGAGCGGTTGAAATTAAAGAACCCCGAAGGGTACGATATCCCAAGTGTGTTCGCGGCTTTTTATTTCTAGTGGAGAGGAAAGGTCCATGCAGTCTTTATGATTCCAGCATCTGTGCAAATGAGCGGGTAATCAGCTGCGGTCTGGTTATGATGGAACCGACTACTACGCAGTAAGCCCCCAGCTCGATGACCCTTTTGGCTTTTTCGGGTGTATCGATATTTCCCTCTGCGATAACCGGATGTGCTGACTGTCTTACAATCTCTCTAAGAATCAGAAAGTCGTCGGCTTCGATCTTCATGCCATGACTCTGCGGGGTGTATCCGACCATCGTCGTCCCTATAAAGTCAAAGCCT
This sequence comes from uncultured Eubacterium sp., assembly GCA_947385875.1. Taxonomy (GTDB): domain Bacteria; phylum Bacillota; class Clostridia; order Lachnospirales; family Lachnospiraceae; genus Eubacterium_J. The sequence goes on from CANDMV010000114.1 coordinate 8,937, forward strand.
AGGCTGTCCGCATATAGTGCTTCCTCTACGGTAGAGCAGTCGGCCATCCAAAGCTGTTTTGGATACTTGACCTTTAGCTCGCAAAAAAATTCTTTCAGCGGAAGCTTGTTCGGGCGGAGCCGTCCGGTGGCATCCAGCGCTATGATTTCCGGATGTACTTCCATCAGCTCTTCCACTTCCTTCATTGTCGGCGTAATGTATACGCTGCTGTCAGGATAGTCTCTCTTTACGATGCCGATGATCGGCAGGTCAACCTGTGTCTGGATTTCCCGAATATCCTCCATTGTATTGGCTCTGATTCCGCAGGCACCGCCTTCTTTGGCAGCAAGTGCCATCCTTCCCATGATAAAAGAGGAATGGAGCGGCTCGTCGGGCAGAGCCTGGCAGGATACGATCAGTTTTCCTTTCAGCTGAGCCAGCTTTTGCCTGATCTCGGACTCGCTTTCTGCCTGATTGTCATTCATCTGTATCATTGTGATCACCTCCTTGGTTTATGATGACTAGTATAGCGTTCGAAAAAAGAATTTCAAGCGTTTTGGAAGGTTCTGAAAGTACTTTTGAGGTTTTTTCATCGGTTAGAGAGTTTGTGCAAAAATCAGTCTGACTTTTGGTAAAATTGCATAAATTTTTTGGTGGTTCTTTCAAATAATTCTATTGAATTTCTATTGAAAAGCGGTATACTAATAGGTAATCAGGCAAATAGTACTGAAAATATAAAAAAGGAGTAGCATTATGATAATTTACAAAACAAAGGACTATCAGGATTTGAGCCGCAGGGCGGCCAGCATCATAGCTGCCCAGATTATTATCAAACCGGACTGCGTGCTGGGGCTGGCAACCGGTTCTTCTCCGGTCGGACTGTATCAGCAGCTGGTCTTGCAGTATCAAAATGGTGATCTGGATTTCTCTAAGGTGACTTCTGTTAATCTGGATGAATACAAAGGACTTGGCCCGGACCACGATCAAAGCTATCGCAGATTTATGGATACAAATCTGTTCGATCATGTAAATATCGATAAAACTCATACCTTTGTGCCGAATGGACTGGAAGAAGACAGCAGCAGGGCATGTGAGGAATACAATCAGAAGATCGAGAGTGTAGGCGGAGTTGATTTACAGCTTCTGGGAATTGGAAATAATGGGCATATTGGCTTTAATGAGCCGGGAGAAGCATTTGAATGTGATACGCACTGCGTAGAACTCACACAGAGTACGATCGAAGCAAATAAGCGCTTTTTTGAAAGCGAAGCGGATGTGCCGCGCTATGCTTATACGATGGGTATCCGTAATATTATGCAGGCCCGCAAGATTCTGCTGATTGCAAGCGGCAGGGCAAAAGCGCAGGCTTTAAAGGATGCGCTGTATGGGCCGGTAACTCCGCATGTGCCGGCTTCGATTCTGCAGCTGCACAAGGATGTGGCAGTAGTGGCTGACGAAGAGGCATTAGAGCTGATTGATCGTTAAGGCTGTTCAATGAATGTTAACAAAGAGGTTTTTAAATTTTAATCTGGATTTCTATGGCTGCTATCGTTCAGGCGGTTTTATCGAATGGTATGGACTCTGCTATGATTCGGCGTCCTTCAGATCTGGCAAATCTGCCTGAATTAGAAAGTTAATATAGAAATAAATAAAATAGAATAGATCAGAAAGGGGGATAATTTATGAGACGTATGAGATACGGTGTAGTGGCGGCAGTGCTTGCCGGTGTAGTTTTGTGCACTCCTGCGGTGGATGCATATGCGCATGGACATCATGGCGGCGGACATCATGGCGGTACCAGCTATTATTATTGCGGCGGACACGCAGCGCATACACATTCGAATGGCTATTGTCCATATAGCAGCGTAGATGATGAATATTATCACTGCGGCGGACATGCAGCACATCTTCATGAGAATGGTATCTGCCCATATGCAGACATGATAAGCATTAGCACGGTTCGTAAAGTGCAGAGAAAACTGAACCGCTGTGGTTACAACTGCGGTACGGCGGATGGCGTTATGGGTACTAAGACGAAGAGAGCCTTGAAGAGGTATCAAAGGGATAATGACCTTACGGCGGATGGCGTTATCGGGCAGGAAACTCTGCGGGCGCTGGGAGTGAAGATCTAATAAGTAAATATTTGTCACTCTTGTAAGTAAAAAGCTCTTATTTGCTGTATCAGTGAATAAGAGCTTTTTGTATGCCGAGTTCAGTTCATCCGGCAGTCTGGCAAGGTTCTTTCACAATAGTATAAATCAGAAAACAAAAGCATCCAAGCATATATATGGAAAGGATTCTTGGCAGAATCAGCTGCGGCGAATATTGATCTAATGGATAGAAAGAAGCGATTTTTTGAAGAGAACCATGCTGCAGGCCGTCATCGTGGGAATCATTACGCTGCTTTGTATCGGTGGTGCATGGCTTATCTGCATTCCGGTCTTAAACTGGTTCTATCATACGCATTTGTCGGTATATAAAAAGGAGCTTCTGGTCATGCTTCTGGGAGGAGGCTTTCTGGCTCTGTCCGGGCTTCTTGGCATGGTTCTTACAATTATGCGCAGACAGCGGATGATGCTGCTTGGATATGTGACGACATCCGCGCTGGCGCTGTTGTTCTCGGAGCGTGTGGTCAGAGCATATGGCGTCATGGGAGCATCGGTGTTTTATACGGCGCTGATGATTGTGCTGTGCTTGGTTTTCGCGATTATTTTTGCAGAAGGGATAAAAAGGGCGGGGAGCTGAGAGATTTTTGTATCGAGACTTGCAACTGATGCGGTGAATTACATATATTGAAAAAAAGCCTGTGCAGGAGGCTTTATGTTGGAAAGTACAAATCCTAAACGTGAAAATTTATTAAATCTGGCGCTGGACGCGACAAAACGGGAGCTGGAAAATTCCCCGGAGCTTGAGACAGGATATGATCGTGAGCAGAATACATGGGAGTTGATATTCCGGTATTCTGCAAATCTGGAAAGCCTGCGACAGGATTATCCGCAGCTGTCGATCGTAGAACTGTTAAATGGATATGGAATCGTGACATTGCCTGAGGGGCTTATGGAAGCATTTACCAATCGCGTGGAAATAGAATATATTGAAAAACCAAAAAGGCTGTTTTTTGCAATCGAGCAGGGAACAAGGGCTTCTTGCATCAATGTAGCGCAGGCACCCGTGCTGAATCTAAGCGGCAGAGGTGTTTTATGCGGGGTGGCTGACAGCGGGATTGACTGGCGGCATCCTGATTTTTGCAATGTGGATGGGACAACTCGGATTATGGCAATCTGGGATCAGACGATCAGGCCGGATTCCGCCGCAGGCTTGTTTCCGCCGGCAGGATATGACAGAGGTGTAGAATTTACAAGAGAACAGATTAATGAGGCATTAAGAGAACCGGCGCCGATTTTTATTGCGGAAAAAAGAAAAACGGATAATATGCCTGTCTATTCCTATCCATATGAGCAAGGATGCGGTAACTATGAATGCAGAGCGCAGCAGGAGGAGACATGTGAAAAGCTGCCGGAGGATGTCAGGAGTTATGAATGCAGAGCGCAACAGACAGAAGAGGAGACAGAGAATTATGTGAGGCTGACAGGTGACAGCAGTGGGCATGGGACACATGTAACAGGAATTATGGCTGGAAATGGCCGTGCGTCCGGCGGCAGATACCGGGGGGTGGCATATGAAAGCGATTTGATTATCGTCAAGCTCGGCGTGCCGAGGGAGGGCGGTTTTCCGAGCACAGTAGAGCTGATGATGGCGATTGACTACATGATACGCAAAGCAAGGGAATTAAATCAGCCGATTTCACTGAATTTAAGCTTTGGCAATAATTACGGCTCGCACAGCGGCACCTCTCTGATAGAGACTTATCTGAACAGTCTCAGCGGATACTGGAAAAATGTAATCTCCATCGGAACCGGGAATGAAGGGGCAGGGAGCATCCATACGTCTGGAAGGCTTCAGGAACAGGACGGAAATGTGAATATTGTAGAATTAAGTATCAGTACTTATGAAACATCGCTGAGTCTCCAGATCTGGAAGTCATATTCTGACGAGATAGATATTATAATCATGCATCCGTCCGGGCAGATTGCCGGGCCGATTCAGCAGTTTCTTGGGCCGCAGCGGTTTCGGATACAGCAGACAGAGATTCTGCTGTATTATGGGGAGCCGAGTCCTTATAGCCCTTATCAGGAGATCTTTTTAGAATTTCTGCCGGTACGTAATTATCTGGACAGCGGGGTCTGGCAGATTCGAATGGTGCCTAGGAGGATTGTGAACGGCATGTATGATATGTGGCTGCCCGGAGCAGGCAGCCTGAACCGGGGAACGGGGTTTTTATATCCGACAGAAAATATCACGCTTACGATTCCTTCTACGGCGGAAAAGGTGATTTCTGTGGCGGCATATGATTCCAGGACAGATCAGGCCGCTGATTTTTCTGGGCGGGGATATACGAGGGAGACGAATCAGGTAAAGCCGGATCTGGCGGCACCGGGAGTGGGGATTATATCGGCAGTTCCGGGAGGCGGGTATGCGGCTAAGAGCGGGACTTCTATGGCGACGCCGTTTGTGTCGGGGAGTGCGGCATTGCTGATGCAGTGGGGGATTGTGGATGAAAATGATCCATATTTGTATGGGGAGAAGGTGAAGGCATATTTAATAAAGGGGACGAGGACGATTGCGGTGTTTGCTGAGTATCCTAATCCGCAGATTGGTTGGGGAGTGCTGTGCCTGCGGGATAGTATACCAGTTTAAGAAATGTTTATTGTGAAAAATTAAATTTTACAGTTAATTAGAGAAAGTACTTAAAATAATAGAAAAGACATTTGCTGACAGAAGTGAATGTCTTTTTTATGTGGATAGAGGAATAATTATTGTGAATATTGGGACTGCCTGCTGCTGTGGTAAGTTTATAATTATAATTTCTATTGCTGTCTGAGTATGGTAAAATATGGATTATAAAGAACTGGGCGATAGCAGATGCTGTGTATGAGAAATATTAGATAGAAATACTTAAAAACTCAAAACTTAAAAAAACTCTAAAGATTTTCAAATATAATAAAACTCTGGTATTATAGTCCTAACTTTCGAGTGGAGGCGGTTAAGATGGCGAAAAAAAGAGCACAGGAAGTATTTATACCATGAGCGCTGCCTGAAAGCACATATGTTACGAGGAAAATGAAGATAGGCTTTACTTATGAAGAAAGATTGAAGCAGGCATTGAGCATGGACGGTTATCTGACATCTATATCAGGGCCGTCTAAAATTGGAAAAACAGTTCTATGTGAGAAAGTAATTGGATTTGAGCATCTGGTGGAGGTGACAGGTTCGGATTTTAATGACGAAAAGAACCTGTGGTTTCAGATTGGGACGAAGGCAGGGATGCCGTCAGGCGGCGAATTTATGCAGGCAGCAATTTAAATGATGTTGTATCGGAAACGTATGTTATTACAAAAGATAATGTATTAGATAATTACAAACAGCAGGGGCTTGTTCTTTAACTGGATGATTTTCATTATGCCAGCCCTGCAATGCAGATGTATATGGCACAGCAGTTTAAAGATGCGATCAGAAGAGGGTTTAAAGTCATTATTGCGTCCCTGCTGCACAGAAGTGATGATGCAATACGTACAAATCCGGATTTGCAGGGGCGTATCAGCATTATTGACCTTGAAGCATGGACAAAAGATGAACTGAGGAAATTCCTATAAAGGGATTTTCAGAACTGGCAGCTGACATTTCAGAAGTGAAAATCAGACAGGGGAAAAATCCAAGAGGGAAGAGCAGAAAAAGCTATCAGACAGAGAACTTTGGAGAACTGGATTTGTATGGGCTGATTCTAGAGGCATTAGCAGTTGATCCGCCGATTGTAAGTGTGGGATTTGAAGGATTAATGAATAGGGTTCTGTTGCTTGTATCAGGAGATCGG
>CANDMV010000115.1 GCA_947385875.1 uncultured Eubacterium sp.
ATATCATGCCCTGTGGGTACATCTCACGGAAAGCATTTTTCAAACACGCTCTAGTACTATATTCTGCCGTTTAGAATTTTAAAACCCTAATTTCTTGCAAAGTTTTTTGCAGTATCTCAAGGAAAAATCAGGATCTTGAGCATGTATTTCATTCTTGGCAGCCAGTTTTTTAGTATAGTCTTTTAAAAAATATGTCGTCACGCCATCGATGCCGGTTTCTAAGTGGGTAACAAGCGGTTCCAGCTGATAATCAGCGATAAATACTTCTCCGTCTGAATCCTTCTGCAGTTCGATCTGTGCCATGCCGCCGACCATTCTGTTGGACACTCCTTCACCCACGCTGCTTGTCCAGCTGACAAAATTACCTAGAGAATAGTAGACGAGCATAGAGTGCCCATCTTCTCCGGTTATTTGTTTAACTGGTTCTAATACATGGGGGTGTGTGCCGATGACTAGGTCTACGCCGTTTTCCAGAAAGAACTGTGTCCATGTCTCCTGCTCTGTGGAAGCTTCGAGCAGAAATTCTGTACCCCAGTGAGGGCATACGATGATAAAATCAGCAGCTTTGCGAGCTCTGGCAAGATCTTTTTTTATAGATTGTTCATTTAACAGATCAACTGCGTAAGGCATATCTTCAGGAAGAGGAATGCCGTTGGTGCCGTATGTATAGTTGAGAATGGCGATTTTTATGCCGTCTTGTTCGCAGGTATATATTTGTTTTTGATCTTTTTTGCTGTCATGGATTCCAAGCACTGCCGTATCGGGATGGGCGGATTCCCAGTAATTCAGACAGTTTAATATACCGTGTTTTCCTTTGTCCAGGGCATGGTTTGTCGCATGGAGTATTACGTCAAATCCTGCGTCAATTAAGGCATCTCCCAGCTCGTATGGGGCATTGAAGCTGGGATAGCCTGTAATGCCGAGTTGCGTACCGCCGATGATTACTTCCTGATTTACCAAAGCAAGGTCGGCTTCCTGGATCTCGGAAGCTGTCTGGGTGAATAAGGCATCAAAGTTATATGTTCCATCATTTTGCATACCGCTTTGAGCTACTGCTGAATGGAGCAGGATGTCTCCTACCATGATAATGGATAGAGACGGTGTATGCTCGTCTGCTGATGTAGAAGGCTGTGTGCCTTCTTTGTGTGCGATATTTATTTCAGAAGCTTTTCGAGCTGTGCCGGATGCTTCTGAAGAAGCTTTTATCGTTTTTGAATCGTTTTTGGCAGTTTTGGAGATAGTTTCGGCAGTCTGAGATATAGATCCGCCGGATTCAGATGATGCCTTTAGTTTTTCTGATAGTGTTTTATCGCCATTTGCAGCTGATATGATAATTGCAGTGGAAAAGAGAAAAAGCGCTGTCATTCTTTTGGTTTTCAGATAATGTTTACTCAATTTACATCCTCCAGTATGTATTTTCTGCTTACTGGTGCTCCATCCGGGCAGAAATTAGAGTTTATGCAGACTGATTCGCGTCAGTGCAGGGCAAAATTTCGACGGTGATGTGGATCCATCGGCTGGAAATTCTACCGCAGCTATGGCGTGAATCAGGCTGTGATAAACTCTTATTTCTGCATGGATGGAGCACTAGTTATCTTTCTGCTAATGTACATTGGTATAGATTCAAAATAGGTTCTGTATGGCTGCAAAATGGCATCTATTTAAGAAAGTATATCATAAATTAGAACGGGTGTTTCTAAAAATCCTATTAAAATTCTGTGAATAGATTATAGTAACGGCTGACTGTTGTTACGTTTCGTGGGCCGTTTGCATGTTAAAAATTGTCAGAATATGCCGATAGAATTTATGTGGTTTTTCAAGAATTTAGGATAAGAGAGGTATGCTTATGATAGCAAATATTGATGTCATACGGCGACTTCAAAATAAGCCGTATGATTCCCAAAAAGACAATGATGATATTTTGAGCCTATACAGGTTCATTCTGGAGAACTGTGCTGATAAAGAGACGTTTTCCAAAAAATCAGCGTCAATTTTAGATATGATAAATAAAAATGTTTTATCAGATGCTGATGAAAAGAAATGGATTGTGTATGCCGATAATGTCTTTGCTTCTATATTAGTAGTATGGATTTATGAACAGGCAGTGGATATATGGAAAAAAGAGGTAAAGATTTCTGATGAGGAATTTTTAAAATTGCTGCGATACTTTATAGAAGGAAATTATAGCGAAGAGATTTTTGCGTTGGGACAGTATGCCTGTGCACAGCTGAAGGCGGTTACTGACCCTAAGCTTTGCTATGATCTGACAAAAAAAGCTTTTACAGTATATCCTCAGCTGGCTAAGCATTTAAATGTAAGTTATTGTTATCAGGGAGAAGCTGCGATAGAACATTTGACAGAGGAATGTCCTTTTTGTGGCAGTACGGGGAGTGATCTGGTTCCTCATTTTTGCTTTCCTCAGGTATTGAAGCTAAAAAATAATCATACGTTTCCGCCGGCAAAGCTGTGGATGAAATGCAGTAGATGTCAGAATTATTTCACGTATAATTTTCCGCTGCCGGATGTCGGTGAAATTAATGGGCATTATACAAAAGATAAAAATGGAAGTGTTCTTTGTAATAGATTTTCACTGGCGATATATAATCATATTTTCGACCGTCTAAAAAAAATGACGGAGGGAAAGGATTATCTGGAAGTAGGCATTGGGAATGGTGAAATGCTTGCGGTGGCACAGGAATTCGGATATGATGTGGACGCGGTTGAAATATGCCGTGAGGATTGTGAAAGGGTTTCCTCAGTGCTGGGTGTAGACATCAAATGGTGTGATTTTGTAAATTATCAGACAGATAAAAAATACGATGTTATCATTATGGGGGATGTGTTTGAGCATGTTACAAAACCGATGGCTGTTTTGAAAAAAGTCAGAGAGTTGCTGAAGGATGAAGGCGTATTATGGCTTTCTACTCCGAATTATAACTGCGCATATGCGAGAATGGAGAAATTTTCCCATTGTATGTGGCAGGAGTTAAACCATTATACTTATGTTTCTTATGAAAGCTTATGCGGACTGCTTCATCAGCTGAATATGCAGGCTGTGGATTATAGAATCAGTGATCGTTATATTGGTTCTATGGAAGTGTTTATAAAAAAGTGTTAGAGATTCATCCAGATAGGAAATTGTTCGGATGGAGAACTGGCATCTGAACAATTTCTGTCTGAATGACATCTGAGAGATTGATTTAAGGATAATCAGCATTGATATTCGTAACTATGATACGTGTTACTTTCTGCTTCTGTATCAGGAAAATGAGTGCAGGCGTATTGTTGCTGTATTGGTATCTGACCGGAGATAAAATATATGCAATCTGGTCTATTCTGCCGTAATCATAAGTAAATTCCCGATTTTTATAAACAGATGTTTTTTCTTTTCGGTCGCGTATGATGTCTGCGATGATGTCAGAGTCGTCATAGCTGCAGATGCGCAGATTCATCGACTGATATTTTTTCCTGACTTTATCTAGGGAATCTCCTACACGGATGCCCTCATTGGTCTTATAAGAGCGGTGTCTGTCTGTAATTTCGATTTCTATAATACCGTTTTGTTCTTCATAAGTATTTTTTTCAAAAAAATCTTTTACGACTACCATGCAGTCATCATAGTACATATATGTGTATAGACACTGCGGGTTTAGTTCCAGTGTGCCAATTACTTCATAGAAACGTGTCTTTGGCTCGCCGCATTCATTTACGGCAAGATCCTGTCCGTCTCCAATCGTGAGCCCCAAAAGGCTGTATAGTTCTTTGGCTGCTTCATATCCTGTCTGTTCCACTGCCCGCTCTTTATCAAAATCATCTGCATAAGATCTGGAATCTGTGCGAACTTCATTTCGGTCTGTGGCATGATTGGTATCTGTTTTGCCCGCATCTATAATAGTGTTTATTTTTTCTTCTGGCAGATTAGCAGCCTGTGTGAAATGGATAAGGCTGCTGTTGAAAAAAATCAATAAAGCTGCGCCGAGGAGGCTGAAGGAGGCTGTTTTTTTCTGAGGACAGGTGAGAATGTTCGCAAATCTGTCTTTCAGCTGTCTGACTCTGCCGATATAACTGGTTGACAGGACAGAATGCGGCGCGCAGGCTGAAATGCAGGAGAGGATCACTACGCTGTATGATTTCCTGCGATCGTATGACATACCTTTGAGGACTTTTTCATCACAGGCCATCTCCACATCGGAATCCGCGATAGAATGCATGAGCCATACGAGAGGATTAAACCAGTGAATCGCATTTGCTATAGTCAGAAACAGTTTATACCAGAGATCTTTTTGGGCATAATGTGTCAGCTCGTGTTTCAGTATAAAATAAAGATCTTCCTGTGCATAGCATTCTTTTGGCAGAATCAGACGCGGATGGATGAAACCGATTATAAAGGGCGCTGTTTTAGAATGCGGTTGGATTTTTAGGTCTGGTATTCTGCGAAGGTTATATTCTGCGGCAGTTTGTTTATAAGTGTTTATCAGCTGTTTGTTTGTGCATGGTACTGTGTGTGCTGCCAGTTTTTTACAGAATCTCGCGTAGCAGATGATATGGTAAATGGTATATAGGACTGCGCCGGCTGCCCATAATAATAGAAATAATTTGTTTGTGTCAAAGCCATGGCTGTTCCAAGATGATAAAGGATTCATGGATGTTGTCTGGCTGTTTTGCTTAAGTTTAGAAGATTTATTATGAGCAGTCGGGACCGAATCATTGGCAGGATGATCTTCTGGAGCATAGTCTAAACCGTATTCTTTATCAGATTTTTTCGTCTGCTCCAGATCATTAGCAGAGGTATTTTCATGGCCCGAAAATTCCTGGCCCGCTGTGTCTGAAAAATTTTTACTGGAAACGGAGCCTTTTTGTGCTGGAGCTTTTTGGGTATGCAGTTCGATATTTTTTAGCTCCATCTGCAGTGTCCAAGGCCGAATAGGGCTGCTTATGGGAATGATAAGCCGCAGCGTGATGAGGAGCCAGATCATTTTTCTGTATCTGGACTGGTATCTTTGGCGGAAAGGAATGGATAAAAGGCAGACAGAGAGAATGACAATGCCTGCTGAGAGAGATGTTTCTAATAATCCTGCTAATTCAATCATTTGATTTCCTCCTGTCTGTCCAGATAGTCTCTTAATTCCTTTAAGTCATCTTCGGAAATACGGTTGCCCTGATAGAGTCCGGCAACCAGCTTTTGGATGGAGCTGTCATAGAGACGGGCTAAAAAGTTCTGGCTCTCTGTCAGCTTGTAGTCTTCTTCTGTAATCAGGGCAGTATAGTAATTTGTGCGGGTAGACCTGTCACAGCATACAAAGCCTTTCTGGGCTAATCGGGATAGCGCGGTCATAAGGCTTGAAAGCTTCCAGTCCTTGATGCCGTACAGTCCTTCCAAAATTTGGTTGGATGTACATGGAGCATCAGTCTTCCAGAGTATTTTCATGATTTCCAGTTCAGCGTCACCTAATTTTTTCATGGCAGAGCCTCCTTATATTATTTTATAATATTATACAAGGTGATAATTTCTTTGTCAATACATGATGAAACGTTCAGGTTACACTGATTTTGTTAAAAGGCTGTCTTTCAAAAGCTTTAGCGATCTATGATTCAATCCTGCTGATAATACAGAGTATTTCATAGCAGGGCTTATCAAAAACAGCTCCCCTCACCCGGCGTCCGGCTGGCCAATATGGTGTGAAGTACTGTGTAATTCTTGAATTTAAAACAAAATAATGATAAGATTTAAACACGAGCAGGAAGGGAATAATATATGGCAAATATATATGATGGGGCATTCCGAACAATCTTAAATGACTGCCGGAAACTGATTGTCCCCGTAATCAATGGAATTTTCGGAGAAACATACACAGGGGAGGAAGAAATCCGTTTTTTCCCAACGAACATTTCTAGATCAGCAGGATGAAGCAGACAGAGAACGGATCACGGACACGTATTTTACAGTTTTCGGGAAGGTGCCAAAGAAATACCATCTTGAGTGTGAGAGCAGTCTGCCGGATGGGAAAATCACAATAAGGCTTTTTGAATATGACGCACAGATCGTGCTTGATGAAGGCGAGGTCACAGAGGAAACACTGACTGTGACATTTACGGAGTATAATAGTGATGAGCAGATGCTGGCGGAATTGAAGGCGGAGTATCAGGAAATTTTAGAGAGGTTTGGCGAACCAGAGCGACAGGGAGTAATTGGGGCGTTTGATAAGCGGACGATTATAGAGCTTTCTAATGATGTGATTAAGGAAATTGCGCAGAAATATGAGAATGTGCAGAAAGGCGTAGGTGGTATTATGGGCGGAGCATTGATTGAAACAAGTGTGCGGGCAATTTAAAGGAAACAGCATTGAGGATGCTGAAAAGAGGAAAGATGACAGTCGAGGAGATAGCAGAAGATACAAGGCTTAGCATTGCTGAAGTACAAAGGCTCAGAAAAACGCTTATCGAAGTAACGCAGCAGGTAAGGAATGCCTGATAATGGATTCCTATTAATTTCGTACTGCGGCTGAAGTACGCAAAATCGATGCCGGACTTGAAGGAGCAGACAAGGGGCTGTTGCACTAAGAAAACATATACAAGATATAGTAGATATAGATATTTAAACTTCTATATATTGTTTCGTTTTTCTTATGCGACAGCCCCCCCTTTTTTATAACATTCTGCTGCTGCGTAAGTTATGACCTGAATCTAAAGAAACAGAAGATTAATTTTGGCCATAATAAGCATCTTTGCCATGCTTTCGGAAAAAGTGTTTATCTTTGATGCAGTCAGGTGCCGGCTTTACCTTTGGATTAATCAGCTCAGTCTTTGTCGCCATCTTTGCGACTTCTTCCAGCACGACAGCATTATGCACGGCCTCCGGTGCATTCTTGCCCCAGGTAAAAGGCCCGTGGTTGGTACACAGTACGCCGGGAGTATACATAGGATTGATTCTGCGTTCTTCAAATGTCTCTATGATAACCTTTCCGGTATTGACTTCATATGCTTCCTCGATTTCTTCCGGTGTCAGGCTGCGGGCGCATGGGATTTCACCGTAGAAGTAATCAGCATGTGTCGTTCCGTAGAGGGGAATGCTGCGTCCGGCCTGTGCCCAGGCAGTTGCTTCCGGAGAATGGGTATGTACAACACCGCCGATCTCTGGATATTTGTTGTACAGCTCCATATGGGTTGCTGTATCAGAAGAGGGCTTATATTTTCCTTCTATTTTGTTGCCCTGCAAATCCATAACGACCATGTCTTCAGGAGAAAGGTCATCGTAATCGACACCACTTGGCTTAATTACAAAATAACCGCTTTTACGGTCAATGCCGCTGACATTTCCCCATGTATAAGTAATCAGTCCACGGCGTGGAAGCTCCATATTCGCTTCATATACTTGTTTTTTTAATTCTTCTAACATGATTTTTTTCCTTATTATTTTTATTTGAAAGTCCCATCGCAAAGCGATTTAGATAAAGGGATACCCACAGGGCACGATGTCCGTATGTACACTCGGCTTTCATTTTTGGCGGTTCGTTAAAAGCGCATGTAGGTTTATTTTAGAGTGTCAACAGCTGCACGTTCAATCGGCAGGCCGGCGTTGTAGCGTTTTAAAAATTCATCAAATCCTGTGACATCGTTAGAATCCGGAGATATTTCCACGCCGTTTTCGCCATTAAATACTTTCTGGTTCAGATAATCAGAGAGGCTTTCACCGTCTGCCTTATTCTGCATATAGGAAGCTAAAAGGGCGATTCCCCAGGCGCCGCCTTCTCCCGCAGTTTCCATGACTGAAACCGGGGTATTCATTGCCGCTGCCATGATCCGCTGTCCTACGACAGGAGTTTTAAAGAGTCCGCCGTGTCCAAATATTTTATCTATGTTTACTTTTTCTTCTTTTAGGAGAATATCCAGTCCGTTTTTCAAAGCGCCAAGAGCTGTAAATAGGTGGACACGCATAAAGTTCGCCAGGTTGAATCTGCTTTCCGCGCTTCTTACAAAGAGAGGGCGGCCTTCTTCAAATCCGGTGATGCTTTCGCCTGAAAAATAGTTATATGCCAGCAGCCCGCCGCAGTCAGCGTCTCCATCCAGAGCCTTGTTATAAAGGATGGAAAACAGCTGGTTCATATCGATGTCTAAGCCAAGGCAGTCCGCAAATTCACGGAACAGTCCGGCCCACGCATTCAGGTCAGAGGTACAGTTATTGCAGTGTACCATTGCTACCGGGTCGCCGGACGGAGTAGTTACCAGATCGATTGCCTGATGGACATTCTGAAGCTCTTTTTCCAGTACGATCATGGCAAATACGGATGTGCCTGCTGAAACGTTTCCTGTTCGAACGGCCACGCTGTTTGTTGCAGCCATTCCGGTGCCGGCGTCGCCTTCCGGCGGGCAGAGGGGAATCCCGGCCTGTAGCCTGCCGCTAGAATCTAGAAGCTTTGCGCCTTCTGATGTCAGGGTTCCGGCTGCTTCTCCTGCGCATAGGGTTTTTGGAAGGATTTCTTTCAATTTCCATGGATAGCTGCGGGAAGCGGTAAGGCGGTCGAATTTCTCGATCATTGTGGCATCGTAGTCTTTCGTGCTGCTGTCAATCGGAAACATGCCGGAAGCATCTCCGATGCCGATGACTTTTTCACCGGTCAGCTTCCAATGGATATAGCCTGCCAACGTGGTAAGGAAGGCGATGTCTTTGACATGCTCTTCCTGATTGAGGATGGCCTGATAGAGGTGCGCAATGCTCCATCTCTGAGGGATGTTAAAATGAAATTCCTTTGTGAGAAGGTCAGCAGCTCGTTCGGTAGTGGTGTTTCTCCATGTACGGAAAGGAACGAGCAGTTCGCCGTTTTTGTTAAATGCCATGTATCCGTGCATCATGGCGCTGAATCCGATGGAGCCGATGACTGTGAGTTCTTCTCCATAGGTGGTTTTTACATCTGCTGCCAGCTTGCTGTAGCAGTCCGCAAGCCCGTGCCAGACAGCATCCAGACTGTAGGTCCAGATACCGTTTTCATACTGGTTTTCCCATTCATGGCTTCCCTGGGCCAGCGGGGCGCTGTCTTCTCCGATGAGAACGGCCTTGATTCTGGTAGAGCCGAATTCGATGCCGAGCGACGTTTTGCCCGCTGCAATCGCTTCTTTTTGATTCATGTGTCGTACCTCCATGTCATTTGTGCTTACGAACAATAAAGCTTTCATGCTGTGTGAAGTGATAAGTTCGTAAGCAGAGTTAATAAGCAGATTTAAGGTTACGGTGCAGCCGTCAAAGCAGACTTTTGAGCTCTCCGGGTCTGATACCCCGCAGCAGGCTGCGGGGTTGTTCATTTGAACCGGATCCTGTTATAGTGCAGCTGAAGGCGGAACGGTAACGATTTTAGTGATCGTGAGATAAGGACTCTTTAATGTTTTTATAAATGCCGTCTGCATCCAGTTCATATTTATGCAGAAGCTCTTTGGCAGGGCCGGATTCGCCAAATACGTCTTTGACTCCCAGACGGGTGATTTTGACAGGGCATTTCTCGCCCAGAACTTCTGTGACTGCAGATCCAAGACCTCCGATGATGGAATGCTCTTCAACCGTAAATACTCTCTTTGTTTTGGAGGCGGAAGAGATGACCAGCTCTTCATCTAAAGGCTTTATAGTGTGGATATTAATGACTTCTGCGTCAATTCCTTCTTTTTCCAGCATGTCTGTGGCCAGACATGCTTCGGATACGCATAGTCCGGTGGCAAAGATCGTGAGGTCTTTGCCTTGTTTTAGTATGACTCCTTTTCCGATTTCAAATTTATAATCCAGACGGTCATTGATGATGGGTACCGCCAGACGGCCAAAGCGCAGATATACAGGGCCTTCATGGGCATAGGCGGCCTTTACGGCAGCTTTTGCTTCGATGTCGTCGCTTGGATTGATGACGGTCATGCCTGGAATCTCGCGCATCAGTGCAATGTCTTCATTACACTGGTGGCTTGCTCCGTCTTCGCCTACGGAAATGCCTGCATGTGTTGCTCCGATTTTTACATTCAGATGAGGATAGCCGATGGAATTGCGCACCTGCTCATAAGAACGCCCGGCTGCAAACATGGCAAATGTGCTGATAAACGGTACTTTTCCACAGGTGGATAGACCTGCCGCAATTCCGGTCATATTAGCTTCTGCGATACCGCAGTCAATGTGCCTTTCGGGGAATACTTTTTTAAAAGTGCCTGTCTTGGTAGCCGCTGCAAGGTCAGCATCCAGTACGATGACATCCTCATGTTCACGGCCCAGTTCGACCAGAGCATTTCCATAGCTTTCTCTGGTGGCTGTCTTTGGCAGTTCTTTTATGTTCTCAATTACTGGCATAATGCGTCACCTGCTTTCTTTAAGTCGTTCATCGCGATTTCATATTCTTCATCGTTCGGCGCTTTTCCGTGCCAGTCTACGGCATTTTCCATGAAAGAGACACCTTTTCCCTTTAAGGTATGCGCGATGATTGCGGTCGGCATTCCTTTTGTGGCTCTTGCTTCCTGAAATGCTTTGTCAATTTCGTCAAAATCATTTCCGTCAATATTTATGACATGGAAATTAAATGCTTCGAATTTTTTATCAATCGGATTTGGAGAGCATACCTGATCGATCGGGCCGTCAATCTGGAGATTGTTATTGTCTATCATCACGACTAAGTTGTCCAGCTTCCGGTGTCCGGCGAACATGGAAGCTTCCCATATTTGGCCTTCCTCAATCTCTCCGTCGCCGCAGAGTGCGTAGACACGGTAATCCATGTGGTCTAATTTTCCTGCCAGCGCCATGCCGACAGCTGCTGACAGTCCCTGTCCCAGAGAGCCGCTGGACATATCAACGCCCGGTATATGCTTCATATCAGGATGCCCCTGCAGATAGGAGCCGGTATGGCGCAGTGTCAGGAGATCTTCTACCGGGAAATATCCTCTGTTTGCCAATGTGGAATAAAGCCCCGGTGCAGTATGCCCCTTGGACAGCACGAAGCGGTCGCGTCCTTCCATGAGGGGATTTTTTGGATCGATATTCATTTCTTCAAAATAAAGGTATGTAAATAGATCTGCTGCCGATAGGGAGCCGCCCGGATGCCCGGCTTTTGCGCTGTGGACACTGTTAATGATTCCTTTGCGGATTTCTACGGCCATTTTTTGAAGTTCTAATTTGTTCATGGCGTTCTCCTTTTTTATTTATGCACAATTATTCTCCAAATACAGCCTTGTGGTCCGCTTGGAATTTTGCAATACCCTGATCTGTCAGTGGATGCTTCGTCATTTGTTCGATGACTTTATAAGGGACAGTCGCGATATCTGCTCCTGCCAGCGCGCAGTCTGTTACATGGATTGGGTTGCGGATGCTTGCGGCAATGATCTCTGTCTTTAAGTCATAGTTGTTAAAAATTTCAGCAATTACCCGGATCAGATCAACACCGGTCTGGGATATATCGTCTAATCGTCCTAGAAATGGTGAGACATAAGAGGCTCCGGCTCTTGCGGCAAGCAGTGCCTGGTTTGCGGTGAAGATCAGTGTGACATTTGTCTTAATTCCCTCAGCGGACAGTACTTTTACTGCTTTTAAGCCTTCCGGTGTCATAGGGATTTTTACAACTATATTTGGATGGATTGCAGCGATTTCACGGCCTTCCTGAATCATGCCCGGAGCATCTGTAGTGGCTGCTTTTACTTCGCCGCTGATCGGCCCGTCTACAATGGAGGCAATCTCATGGATGACTTCTCCAAAATCTCTGCCTTCTTTTGCAATCAGGGAAGGGTTGGTCGTTACGCCGCAGATGACACCCATGTCATTTGCTTTTTTAATATCTTCTACATTTGCAGTGTCTACGAAAAATTTCATTTTTTTCTCCTTATCTTCTATAGTATAAATCTGTTATAATTTCCTGTCTATGTGAAAAATGCGAGAATGTTTATATTCTGTGTATAACCAAGCATTCTGTATGAGATTCCTTGTATATTATTTTTCAATGTAATATTAAGAATTTAAGTCTATCCTATGCGAAAACGATTGAATTCTGTTAACGATAAAATATTTCGCCCAGCATTAAATCTTTTTTGAAATCGCGGATTTTGGTATCCTGATCGATATATACAGCTTCAATGCCCATAGCGGCTGCCCAGTCGCCCATCTGGTCTGCGGTGAGGTCATAAGAAAATGCCGTGTGGTGCGCGCCGCCTGCCAGAATCCATGCTTCCGCGCCTGTATATATATCCGGCTGCGGTACCCAGAAGTTCGTGGCTACCGGAAGCTTCGGCATCGGTTTTTCATTTTTCTTACAGTCCACATTGTTAATGATCAGACGGAAGCGGGTTCCCAGATCGATTAGGGATACAGCAATGCCGGAGCCTTCTTTGGAGGTAAACACAAGCCTTGCAGGGTCTTCTCTGCTTCCCATAGACAGCGGCTGGCATTTGATGCTGACATGGCCGTCTGCAATGGACGGGCAGATTTCAAGCATGTGCGCTTCTAAAATGCCTTCTTTTCCCTTTACAAGATTGTAGGTGTAATCCTCAAGCATGGATGTTCCTTTGGCATCCTTCATTCCTGAGGTCATGATTTTCATCAGGCGAACCATAGCGGCTACCTTCCAGTCGCCTTCTGCGCCAAAGCCGTAGCCTTTTTCCATCAGTCTTTGGATGGCAAGCCCCGGAAGCTGTTTTAAGGCACCCAGATCGCCAAAATGTGTGACGATGGCCTGATAATTATTTTCTTCCAAAAAGCGCTCGAAGCCGATCTCAATCTGTGCCTGAACAGCCACATGTCTTTGAAACTCTTCCGGATCTCGGCCTTCCAGCAGGATTTCGTATTTGTCATAATATTCATCGACCAATGCATTTGTATCAGATGCGGATACGGATGCGACGGAATCAGCGATTTCATTTATCGGATAAGCATCGACTTCCCAGCCGAATTTGATCTGTGCCTCTACCTTATCGCCTTCGGTAACGGCTACATTGCGCATATTGTCGGCTACCCGCATCACACGGATATGGCTGCTCTCCATAATTCCTACCGCTGTGCGCATCCAGGAAGCTATTTTTTCGACAGCAACAGGGTCTGACCAGTGACCTGCGATGACCTTGCGCTCGATCTTCATCCGGCTTACGATATGGCCGTATTCACGGTCGCCATGTGCAGACTGGTTTTCATTCATAAAGTCCATATCGATGGAATCGTAAGGAATTTCTTCGTTAAACTGGGTATGAAAATGCAGGAGAGGCTTACGATATTCCTGAAGTCCTAATATCCATGATTTTGCCGGAGAAAATGTATGCATCCATGTGATGATGCCGGCACAGTCGTCATCCGCGTTCGCTTCATTTAATGTCTTGCGTATCAGCTCGTTGGTAATCAGTGTCGGCTTCCATATCAGTTCATAAGGCAGTATCCCTGTCTTATTTAGTTCTTCTACGATCTGTCTGGAGTGCTGCGCTACTTTTGCCAGGCATTCGTCTCCGTACAAGTCCTGTGAACCCGTACAAAACCAAAATTTATAATTTTTTGATTGTAACATTTCTTAACCTCCTGTTTTTATATGATGTTTGTATGCGCTCGAAACTCTCATATATTTTTATGTGTACATGCGCATTCCTCGCCAAAGGCAAATTTTCAATGAGCCGGATTTCGTTACAGTGAAGCTGAAGGCTGAACTGTAATGGTTATTTTATAGTTGTTTCATCATAATAGGTTTCTTTTACATATTGTATTTTCTCTACAGCTTGTCCGGCTTCCAGCTTTTTGATCGTTTCGTCAACCAGAGGTCCTAAAAGGGGATTGCATTCGAAGTCCGCGTTAATTTCTCCACGCTTGACCGCTTCCAGCGCTGCATCTGTCGCATCAAAGGAAAGAACGATAATCTCTCCATTTTTTCCAAAGCTTCTGTGGGCTTCTTTCATGGCATCGATGGCTCCGAAAGCCATGTTGTCATTTTCGCAGACAACGACATCAATATCGGGATAACTTTTCAGAAAGTATTCCATGACTTCTTTGCCCTTTGCCTGAACAAATTCTCCTGACTGCTGTTCCAGCATGACCCAGTTATCCTGTTCTTTCAAGATCTGTGCAAAACCTTTGGTACGTCCAAGCTGGGCAGTAGAACCCAGGGTTCCCTGAAGAGTGACAATATGAATCTCTTCTTCATCCCGATTTTCTTTTTTTAGATAATCCTGCAGCCATCTCCCCGCGCTTTTTCCCTCTTCCTTAAAATCACTGCCGATCCAGCAGGTGTAGAGTTCTTCGTCTTCTACCTGAATCGAACGGTCTGATAATATGACGGGAATGCCGGCTTCTTTTGCTTCTGTAAGCACAGCATCCCATCCGGTCTCTACGATGGGATCAAGAACAATATAATCTACTTCCTGAAGAATAAAATTGCGAACTGCTTTTACCTGATTTTCCTGCTTCTGCTGTGCGTCTTCAAAAAGCGGGTAATAACCGTTTGCTTCTGTCAGCGTCTCACGGTAAGAACGGGTGTTGGCAAGCCGCCAGTCTGATTCTGAGCCTACCTGTGAGATACCGACCACAATCAGGTCTTTTGTATTTCCAACGGAGTCTGGAGATGCCATGCCGTCTGTCCCAGGCATACTGCTGCAGCCTGAAAGCAGAAGGGCGATACACCAGATTAGTACAGCGCTGCTAAGATTGCGGGTGCGGTATTCAACATTATTTCTGTAAAGCTGTACTCGGCATATTAGTTTTCTCATATTGCATCTCCCTCCTCCTATAGGTTATGGGACTGCGCGATACAGTCCCATAAATAATGATATTCATTTGTTACGGTTT
>CANDMV010000116.1 GCA_947385875.1 uncultured Eubacterium sp.
ATAGAACTGCTGATCTGTTCACTCACTGCTGCCAGCGAAGACACAGAATCCGTAATATGATTCATGCTGACCCGGTTATTGCCGGTTATTTTCCATACATTTTGGATATTATCATTAATATGCTCCAGTTCGGAAATCGTAGTTTCTACGCTGTCAGAGCTTTTATTCGATGCGCTATGTATGCTGCTTAAAAAATTCCCCATTCTTCCAGTCAGCTGCTTTGTTTCATCCGCCAGCTTACGTATCTCCTCTGCGACAACCGCAAATCCTTTCCCGGCTTCTCCGGCACGCGCCGCTTCAATCGAAGCATTCAGCGCCAATAAATTCGTCTGCGAAGAAATAGAGCTGATTGCCCCGATGACTTCGTTCATATGCTTAATGACATCTATCAGTCCCTGAAGATCTGTTTTCATCTCCTCTGCAGTAGAGATCGCGGCAGAAGACAGATTTGTAATGGATGTCAGTTCATTTTCACAATGGCGAATTTCATCCATGATCTTAGCTGATTCATCAGAAGCTTCTACAATCGCAGTTGTCAGATTTTCATGCGCGTCGGACACTTCAGAAGCAATATTCGCAGTAGATTCCGCCGATTCACTGATTGCATCTACTGCTGATGAAATCGAAGTATTAATCTTTTCTACAGTCTCTGCATTCGTCGCTAATGTCAGGTCCATAGCGCTCATGCTAATCACTGCTCCCATAGTCTTCGTTACAGCCTGCTCAAATTCTTTCCTTCCACTCATAAGACGCTGATGAATATTATTTAATTCCCCGTTCGCCGGCTCATACTGCATGTCCACAAGCTTTGATATGGATTCAACTGCCGTATTTGAAGCCTTTTTCCCTAATCTCATAATGATTTTCAGTCCTTTCCCAATATATAATAACAATCATTAATATGCCGGTATCCGCCATTCTCTGCGGCTGCTGGACAAAACTCTGGATTATAGTAAGACGATATATTAAAAACTACAAATTTTGCTCCTTTTCCAAACATTCATCACAGATGTAATTTATTTCCAAATCATACGAAAGCATGGGTACTCCGATCTGCTTTTGAAGTCTTTCCGTCAAATCCTCTAATAAAAGATCTGACAATTTTCCACATCGAATGCATACCAGATGGTCATGCTGCTTCATCTTGTCAAATCTGTCTGGATACCCTGACACCGATACTTTTCGAATGAATCCCTGATGATATAAATAAGACAGGTTGTTATAAGCTGTAGCTAACACTGCCTTTTTGTTTTTTTCTTTGAGACGCATATAAACCTGCTCTGCAGTCAAATGATCCTTAGATTCATTAATAATATCTAAAATATACTTGGCATTTTTTGTCATACTTTCCTCAAAAAACTATATCATAAACAAAATTAGAACTATTCTAATTCTAACACCTTAGCATAAGTTGTCAACTACATATTTTTAAAACTATTCTAATTCTAACACTTTTTGACATATTGTCAACACTTTCTTAATTATGATTTACCATATTGGTAACAGTTCAGATCAGCTGAATCTAATGAAAAATTTTCAGAAAAAGACTTTAGACAAAATACACCTAAAAGACTTATTGAAATGACTCTTGGGGAATTATTGAAGAAATTTTCAACCCTTTCCGGCAGATACCAATCATTTAAAAATTTCGCCTTTGGTCTGGCGAATGCTCTGCAGTTGTATAACAGCACCCGCTATTTCCGCCATTGCCGCGCTGTACCCACAGGGCATGATATCGTCAGTCAACGATGCACCCGGCATCGCCTCCCTCCTCCGCCTTGCAATGACGAAAATATCGTTCATAAAACATATAGGTTTACTTTTAAGGGAATATAATCACAAAAATATTCAGCTGCATATCTGTTTTATAATAAACCGTTTCTAGTCCGCTGCAGTAATCACTGATATGATAGTCTGTCAGGAAAAATTCTTTTGCCTGCGCGCACAGCTCCCTGCTTGCGAACTTTATCGATACATTGCTCTTTCCTTTTTCATAAGCCTTTCTAAAGATTGCGCCGATCTTTGCAACCGACTCTTCGCCCAGATCTGTAAAATATCTTCCTTCCTGAACAAAATAATTGTTTTCCACCGCTGTGCATTCCGGCAGCTCGAACTCCATCTGAGGATTATGATCCTGAAGCATTTCTTCTGTAGTAATATTCAGATAATCATATTCTACATATTTTACATCATTTTCTTCATCATCATGGTACTTAGAATTTCCCCATGTCACATCCACATAATACCACTCTCCATCCAGCTGCACCAGATTCCATGCATGAGGACCTCCTTTTGCCATACCGGTTACAATCACGCAGGGAATATCCAGCTTTCCCAAAAGATACTGCATTGCGCTGGCATAGCCCTGACATACTGTCTTGCGCTCTAAAAATACGCTAATAATATTCTGGTTATTTTCAGATTCCAGCTCATAATCTACTTTTTCAATCAGTGTCCGATATATATGGCGCACCTTTTCATAATCAGATGCTCCTTGTTTGATGCCTTTTAAGTATTTCTTTGCCTTTTTATCTATCTTTTTCTGCGCCCTGCTTCGTTCTTCTTTTGTCATTGTATAATTCGGTGAAAAGGACATCATTTCCGTCTGCCCATTTCTTTGGTACTGCGTGTAACGAAAGCTCTCCACCCAGAATAATCCGCCGTAATCAGCCGTAATACAGTTAAAAATATCTTCCAGCTGTCTGCCCTCCGATGTCGAGAGCGTTACCTCCTCATCATGATTCATTACCGCATCCAGCATCTGGTCATAGATCTTTTGATTTTCTGCGGATAACGATTCATAGGCATATTTGCCCCTTGATATGCTCTCTACGTCCTTTGGCAGCTCTAATGCATCCATCTGCTGCTTGAGCTCCATATTCTGCCTGACTGAGCTTACAACCTCTTCTACGGGCCGTATAATGCCTGCAAACCCATCCGGCAGCGTACACCCTGACAATGTCTGCCCCATAAGTACAACCAGCAGGCTGACAGCCAGTCTTTTTTTATTTTTACAGACCTTATGTATTTTCATACTGACCTATCCTCTCTTCCATCCTGTTGCAGTGACTGCGTTATATTAACAAATATAGCCTTTACATTCGATGTCGATCTTAAGAGTCTTACTATTTTAATATTTATAATCTCAGGTATCTATCTTAAGCCTTCATGGAAAAATTGATATTCCATTGCTCTTAATGTTTCATAATTTTAATGATTCCCATGAATCTTTATGTTTCATATTGATTCTTCATTTTTTAATCATAAACAATCCTTATGGTTGATAACCACTATCTATCATATAATGCCTGAGTCAGTTTTTCAATCTTTTTTCACTTTTTTTATATTGTAAAATATCATTTATAATCTATAATGATAAATAGAAAATCACTTTACATCTTTTCACTACTTTTGCAAATCATTCTACTTTTGAATAAAATAATAAACAGGAGACCCGCAATATTATGAAAGCATTCGAACTTACCGATAAAAAAGAATTTATGCATCTGCTGCTGCGCAGTGAAATATTTGACAATTTTCTGCTGTCCGAAGCATCCATCCACACATCAGCAAAATATGACATCGACGGCCGCATCAACAAATCTTTCTATTCAGCAGACGAACTAACCGAACTGCAGCTGGAGCATCTGGACTATCTTCCATACAGCAGACTGCGTCCTGTCTGCTTTGAACTGATTAAAGGACGGCGTACGCCCACTTATTTTAAACTGGTACTTATGCTCTCACCCGCTAACCTTCAAAATACCATACAGGCATCCGGAACCTCCATTCTGCCGGCAGACATCCTGGCTGCTTATTTGAATATCTATTATCAAAACGGCCAGTTAATGTTAACCACAGGTGTTTCTTACCGTACATTTATAACCGACAAAAGTTTTGAAAAAGAATGGGAAAAGTTTACAATAAATTTCCTAAATCGAAAAAACGTCAGTTTTTCCGAAATTTAGGACTTTTTTCACTTTACTTTTCCATTTTCATATGCTATTGTATGCGTAAGCTGAAAACAGTTAATCTGATAACAGCTAATATGATGTGGAGGTACTGTCATGAACAAAGGTACAGTAAAATGGTTTAACAACCAGAAAGGTTACGGTTTCATCACAGATGAAGAAGGCAAAGATGTATTCGTGCATTTTTCCGGACTGAACATGGAAGGCTTCAAGTCTCTGGAAGAAGGCGCTGCCGTAGAATTCGAAGTAACCGAAGGTGCTAAGGGACCGCAGGCTACAAATGTGACTGTTGTGAAATAGTTAACCGAAATGTGCAAGATCAATAGATGTTTTATCAAGTGTACATTATGATATATAGATTATATTTATAGATTATACATGCGTATTGACGAACAGTATTTTGATTAAACACAGCAAAAAATCTGCCGCAGGCAGATTTTTTGTTTTAAGAAATATAATCAGAATTTAAATATTATCGTATATTTTTCGATATGAAAATCAGTGTGAACTTCAAAACAATAAAAAAGGAATATCAAAGAAACCATCTTCCCTGATACTCCTTCTTCTCATATTTCCTCGATCTATATCTCGGTTGTTACTTTACTAATCCCATCGCAAAGCGATTTAGATCCAGACTACCCACAAGGCACAATATCCAAAATGCACTCAAGACTTTTATTCTTGGTTGTGCACAGATTGCTCATGTAGGTTTATGCATTAGTTCGGATACCCTCATGAATACATAATTATCTTATTTATAATTCACAATTTTTCCAAAGTCTGCTTTTAAGCTTGCGCCGCCTACAAGTCCGCCGTCAATATCCGGCTTGCCAAACAGTTCTGCCGCATTTGCTGCATTTACAGAACCGCCGTACTGGATACGCACCGCATCTGCTGTAGCCTGATCGTACATTTCAGCAATACATGCACGAATCGCGCCGCACACTTCCTGTGCCTGATCAGAAGTAGCTGTCTTGCCTGTTCCAATCGCCCATATAGGCTCGTATGCGATTACCATCGAAGCTACCTGCTCCGCTGTAATATCCTTCAAATCCGACTTAATCTGCATACGGATCCAGTCAAGCGTAATGCCCATCTCACGCTGCTCTAAGGACTCACCGCAGCACAGAATCGGTGTCAGGTTATGCTCGATCGCTTTCTTTACCTTTTTATTTAACATTTCATCACATTCTTTGAAATAATCACGTCTCTCAGAATGACCGATAATTACATATTTCACGCCTGAATCTACCAGCATTTCAGCAGAGATTTCACCCGTATAGGCACCTTTTTCCTCATAATACATATTTTCAGCACCGACAGCTACATTGGTTCCTTTTACTGCTTCCACTACCGGTACAATGTCGATTGCAGGTACACAGTATACTACATCTACCTCATCGCTTGCAACAAGCGGTTTTAATTCTTCCGCCAACTTTACAGCCTGGCTCGGCGTCATATTCATCTTCCAGTTGCCGGCTACAATTTTCTTTCTTGCCATTATCATATTCCTCTCAATATTTTACTTGTCGTTTGCTGCTGCTACACCCGGCAGTTCTTTTCCTTCTAAGAATTCCAAAGAAGCGCCGCCGCCTGTAGAAATGTGGGACATCTTGTCGCCAAATCCTAACGTATTTACTGCTGCTGCAGAATCACCGCCGCCGATAATTGTTGTAGCATCTGTCTCAGCCAGCGCCTTTGCTACCGCAATCGTACCTTCTGCAAGTGTTGGATTTTCAAATACGCCCATTGGTCCGTTCCATACAACTGTCTTAGCAGATTTTACAGCTTCTGCAAACAATTCCTGTGTCTTCGGCCCAATATCGCAGCCCTGTCTGTCAGCAGGCATAGCAGAAGAATCATATACTTCTGTCTCTACCGGAGCATCGATTGGATTCGGGAATTCCTTGATCGTCACAGCATCTACCGGAAGAAGCAGCTTCTTTCCAAGCTTTTCAGCCTTTGCAATCATTTCCTTGCAGTAATCTACTTTCGAATCGTCCACTAATGAAGTACCGATTTCATTTCCCTGTGCCTTCAAGAATGTATAAGCCATGCCGCCGCCAATAATCAGCGTATCACATTTCTCCAACAGGTTATCAATTACATTTAACTTGTCCGCTACCTTTGCACCGCCGAGGATTGCTACAAACGGACGTACCGGATTTTCTACTGCATTTCCTAAGAAATCGATTTCTTTCTGCATTAAATAGCCGACAACTGCTGTATCTACTAACTGAGCAACACCTACATTTGAGCAGTGCGCACGATGAGCCGTGCCAAAAGCATCGTTTACAAATACATCGCATAAAGAAGCAAGGTCTTTGCTGAACTCTTCGCCGTTTTTCGTCTCTTCTTTTCTATAACGGGTATTCTCAAGTAAAATGACCTCTCCGTCTTTCATAGCGTCAACTGCTGCTTTTGCATTCGGCCCAACGACTTCATTGTCTGCCGCAAATTTTACTTCCTGGCCTAACAGCTCAGAAAGTCTCTTTGCAACCGGTGCAAGGGATAATTCCGGCTTCGGCTCTCCCTTCGGCTTGCCAAGATGTGAGCACAGAATGACTCTTCCGCCGTCTGCAATTAACTTTTTAATCGTAGGAAGCGCTGCTACGAGACGGTTTTCATCGGTGATCTTGCCTTCTTTTAAAGGTACATTAAAATCACATCTGCACAGAACTTTCTTGCCTGCTACATTGATGTCATCAACTGATTTTTTATTTAAACCCATGTGTCTGATCCTCCAAATTTCAAATACTATGGCAACATCTGCTATATACGCCGTTTCAAATCTAACATCGCATTTATATGCTGCCGTTTCTATTTTTGCATCGTTTTATATTTGCTGTTCATAAATCAGCATTGTCTTTTCTATGCCGTTTCATAAATCAGCATTGTCTTTCTATACCGTTTCATAAATCAGTATCATCTTTTATATGCACGGATTTATAATTTGGCATCATTTTATATAATGCCGATTTTATAAAAGGGCCCGGTCCTTATACGACCGGACCCTTTGTGAGTCATATACCCAAAGGGTATCTCTTATATCATTTTTGCTGATTATGCTAATTCTGAGAAATACTTAATCGTACGAACCATCTGAGAAGTATAAGAATTCTCATTGTCATACCAGGAAACTACCTGTACTTCGTACTGATCATCAGCAATCTTGCATACCATTGTCTGTGTAGCATCAAACAGAGAACCAAATCTCATGCCGACAATATCAGAAGATACGATTTCATCTTCGTTGTATCCGAAAGATTCATTTGCTGCTGCCTTCATAGCTGCATTGATACCCTCAACAGTTACATCAGCTTTGTTGACAACTGCTGTTAAGATTGTGGTAGAGCCAGTAGGAGTCGGCACACGCTGTGCTGATCCGATTAATTTGCCATTTAATTCCGGGATAACAAGGCCGATTGCTTTTGCAGCGCCTGTGGAGTTTGGAACGATATTCACTGCTGCTGCGCGGGATCTTCTTAAATCACCCTTTCTCTGAGGTCCGTCCAGTGTCATCTGATCACCTGTGTAAGCATGGATCGTTACCATGATACCAGACTGAATCGGAGCATATTTGTTCAGCGCATCAGCCATAGGAGCTAAGCAGTTTGTTGTACAAGAAGCTGCTGAAATAATTGTATCAGAAGCTTTTAATGTCTCATGGTTTGTGTTGTAAACGATTGTAGGAAGGTCTTTGCCAGCTGGCGCAGAGATTACAACTTTACGAGCGCCGGCATTGATGTGTGCCTGTGCCTTTTCCTTGCTTGTATAGAATCCGGAGCACTCTAATACAACGTCAACCTTTAATTCACCCCAAGGGCAATTATTTGCATCTGGTTCTTTGTAAATCTTGATCTCCTGGCCATCAACCGTAATGGAATCTTCACCAGCGGATACTTTGTCAGCCAATTCATATTTACCCTGTGAAGAATCGTATTTCAGCAGATGTGCAAGCATCTTAGGGCTTGTCAGGTCATTGATTGCTACTACCTCATATCCTTCTGCTCCGAACATCTGTCTGAATGCAAGACGGCCGATCCGGCCAAAACCATTAATTGCTACTCTTACTGCCATGTTTCGTTTCCTCCTAAACATATTTGAAATATTTTTATCATATTGGATAATATACCCAAGCCATTTCCTATTTTAACCAATCTTTTGTAAAATTTCAAGTAGCATTCTGCACTTTGTTAAAAAATTATCTGGAATTTTGTTACATTCTTGAACTATAAAGGGAGTGGTGCAGCATTTTTCCTGCACCACTCCCTTTTTGAGGCAAGCTCACCATCTCCTGCCTCTCCCTCTCCTGTTACCGCCTGCCCGTCCGCATCCGGCTCCCATACGATCACAGACACCGTCGCCGTCCGCATCCACATAATTATCGCAGATCCCGTCGCCGTTTTTGTCTACGTAATACCTGCCTCTGCCGCCTGCCTGTGTACAGTGATCGCAGATCCCGTTACCATCTGCATCCACATAATTATCACAGATCCCGTCGCCGTCCGCATCTACATAATACCTGCCTGCGCATCCTCTATATCCATTCTGCGCAAAGTAATCACAGATCCCGTCGCCGTCCGCATCCACATAATTCTTTACCGTGCGCACAGTCTTTTTCGAAGCGGCTGTACGAACCGCCTTTTTCGATGAAGCCGCTGCTGCGGGCGTTGTCATGCTCATACATACTGCTGCTGCCATCATCCATACAATGATCTTTCTTTTCATTTCTTTTTCCTCCATTTGCTTCCGGCAGTGTGTTTCATACATCCTCTGCCTTGCTTTCCATAATACTCATTCCTTTGATTCACTCAGGCACAGACGGCTGTAAAAATTTATTTTCAAGCCATCCCCTTGACCTATAGACAATATACATAACTTATTTGTCATTTATGTGTCATTCTGAGTACATTTTGAGGAAGATTTTAGCTGCTCATCATAGATGCTGCCGGAACTCTGAAAATAATCTCCGTCCCTTTCCCATACACACTGTGCATACTGATATTGATGCCATGCCGGTCTCCGATATTTTTAATAATGGCAAGCCCTAGTCCAGAGCCCTTTTCATGATTCTGTTTATTCTGCCTGGAACGGAAAAACTTTGTAAAGATATTGTCCATATCTTCTGACGGAATACCGCATCCCTGATCTTTGATCGAGATGACAGCTTCATCCGCGTATTTCTGTGTGCTTATCACTACCTTACTTCCTTCTGGCGAATATTTAATCGCATTGTCCAGCGCGGCAACAAACATCTGACGCAGCCGTCCGTAATCTCCCTGAATCACCCATTCCTCCACATTTTTTTCATATAAGATACAGATAGATTTCTCTTTTGCAAGCACCCGGACGGCTCGGACAGCATCTCCAAGCGCCCGCAGAAGATCCATATCCTCTTTTTCAATCGGAAAATCTTTGTTCTGCAGACGTGACAGTTCCAGCATATCATTGACAAGACGCTGCAGAGAAATGCTTTCCGCAAGCATCTGACGCTGGTATTCCATCGCCTTTTCCCTTGTCACTACTCCGTCGCAGACTGCTTCTAATGAGCTGCGTATCACCGTTACCGGAGTTCTTAGCTCATGGGAAATATTCGATATATAGTCCTTTTGTGCCTGCTCCAGACGAATGCTTTCCAGTCGGGCAGCTTCCAGCTTCTGCGCAAGCTGGTCCATCTCACCTGCCAGCTCTCCCAGCTCTGTTTGATCCTTCACATTGGTAGAAGCCTGATAGTTCCCTCCCGATAGCTCTTTCGCTGTATGCGCAATCTGTCGAATCGGCATGACAAAGCGTCTCGATAACAAGACAGAAAGAATGCCGGACATCATAAGCGCAAGCAGCAGGCACCCTCCTAATATGGAAACTGCCGAAAAGAAACTGCCCTTCTCCAACTCAGCCGTATCGCGTATGACAACCGCCGCTGTCATCTGTCCATCTGCCAAAACCGGCATTCCTGAATAAAACAAATCCCTGCCGGATGGATCTTTTCTGCGTAAATGCTCATAGCTTCCGCTCTCAAAAATATGCTCTGCAAATTCGATCACATCCGCCGTCGGTTCATCGGATACCACGCTGCGGCGTCCATAGGAAAACGGCTCTCCCTCTATGTCGATAATATAAGCATCCGCCAGAGCAATATCCCCTACGAACCGCAGGTAAGCTCCCCGCCCCTGCTTCGGCCCTCCTGTCTTCATAAACTGTTCCAGCTGACCGGCAATCGTTTCTGCACGTTCCTTCAATTCTCTCTCATGGCTTCTGTATGTCTGATAGAACAGCGACAATGAAAATCCCACAAATGCGGTTACTGCCAAAAATAACAGAAGCGATGCAAAGTATATGAACAATCTTTTTGTAATCTTACTCATGACATACCTCAAATTTATAGCCGACTCCCCGCACGGTAACGATTTCCCAGTCCTGCCTGCTGCATTTTTCCACTTTCGCGCGCAGACGTTTGATATGAGTATCTACTGTCCTCTCATCCCCATAATAATCGCATCCCCATACGGAATCCAGAATATGATCCCTCGTAAACACGGTCCCTTCATGTGAAGACAGCAGCCATAAGATCTCTGTTTCTTTTTTTGTCAGCCGCACCTGCTGCCCATCTACGGTCACCTGATACTTATCCATAGAAATACTTAGATTTCCTTTTACCAGCTGCTCTCTGGCTCCTGCGTCCGCGGCGTTGATACGACGCAGCACTGCCCGCAGCCTCGCCATCACCTCCGACGGTGAAAACGGCTTCACCACATAATCGTCCGCACCAAGATCCAGCCCCATAATGCGCTCAAAATCCTCTCCCCGCGCAGTAATCATGATAATCGGCACCATAGATTTGCTGCGGATTTTACGGCAAACCTCAAATCCATCCATTTCCGGCATCATCACATCCAGCAGGACTGCGTCAAATTCCCGCCGTTCAAACTCTTCCAGTGTTCTGATACCGGTTTTTGCCGTATATACTTCATACCCTTCTTTGCGTGCATACTGTTTTAGTACATCTAAAATCTGTTCATGATCATCCGCAATTAAAATCGTCTTCATAAATCCCCCTGCTGACAGTGACACTGCTGCCGATTTTATTAATCGTCAAACTCACGACAAGCTTCAACTTCTTTTCATTTCGAAAGCCTTATTCTCCTACGCCTAAAATCGTAACAGTTCAGCCTTCGGCAGAACTGTTACGGAATCCGGCTCATTGAAAGTTCGGCTTTTTCGAAGAGCCGGATTCCCTCTTGGCATAATTTACATGTTCTTACGTACTTTGCAATAAATGCAAAGTACTGGGCTGAACTGTTACCTAAAATCTGCTGTTATATTCGACTTATACAGCAGATAGTTTTATTTATTAGTATAACATATTTTTCTAATTAAGAAAGATATAGAATTCACATCTATTTTTTCGATTATTGCAGTAAGAAAATATTATGATATATCTTTTCAATCATTGCAGGAAAAAAAATATTATGATATATTGTCAACAGCATAGACAGCAGAATTCGTCAGCACTGAGTGAATGATATTGACTCACAGGTCAGGAATACGCATAAACCGCGTATTTCATGAGAACATGCTTCAGTAATGAGGACATTTTGCTGCAGAACTATTTTCAGAAAGGATTTTATATTATGTTTTGGGATGTACATATGCACTGCAGCTTTTCCGGCGACAGTGACAGCTCACCGGAATCAATGGCTGAAGCAGCGATTTCAAAAAGACTTCGTGGAATCTGCTTTACTGATCATCTGGATTACGATTATCCGAATGATCCAGACCTGTTTTTGTTAAATCCAGAAAAATACGAGCAGAAAATATATCAGGTGCAGGAAACATACAGCAGCCGACTGCCAATCCTGCATGGGATTGAGCTGGGTCTTCAGCCCCATCTGGCTGGGAAGCACGAGCAGCTCTTACAGCAGTACAAGTTTGACTTTGTCATAGGCTCTTCTCATGTAGTTCATGGGATGGATCCGTATTATTCCTCCTTCTATGAAGGCAGATCAGAAGAAGCTGCGTATTTAGAATATTTTGAATCTATTTTGGAAAATATTCGTGCCTATCATAATTTTGACGTATATGGACACATCGATTATGTAGTCCGATACGGCCCGAACAAAAATACCTTCTACTCTTATAAAAAATACAGCGAAATTATAGATGAAATATTAAAGAAACTGATCTTACTCGGAAAAGGCATTGAATTAAATACTGCCGGATTTAAATATGGGCTGAACCACCCGAATCCATGTGAAGAAATATTGAAAAGATACCGCGAGCTTGGCGGAGAGATATTGACGATCGGCGCTGACGGCCATAAGCCGGAGCATGTGGCTTATGATTTTGACAAGCTCCCGCAGCTTCTGGATACCTGCGGATTTTCTTATTACACAATATTTAAAAACCGCAGACCGGAATTTATTTCCATCGATTCATAACAGCAGGCCGGCTGCCTTTGCTTTAAAAGTCCCATAGTGAGGCAATTTCGTTCAGGTATCAGCCCATGACATTTATTCTTGGTGGTGCGCAGATTGCGCATGTAGGTTTATTTTATTTTTGCACGTATTCGCTGCAGTGCATTATCAACGGATTTTGGCGTCTTTCCCATCTGCTCAGAAATCTGATGATAATTCATGCCATCCAGATATAGAGCCAGCACCTGGCGCTCCATCCGGCTCAGCCGTTCATTTGCCTGCTTTAAGAGCTGGCGCACTGTTTCCTGACTGATAAAAAGTGTCTCTGGGTCCAGTGTCTGAAGATGGCTTTCCATCTCCAGATACATTCCCTCCTCGCTTTCCTGCCCGGCATTCAGCGAAATATACGTATTCAAAGGGCTGTGCTTTTTACGCTGCGAAGCCTCTACTGCCGTATACATTTGTCTGGTTATGCACAGCTCTGCAAAATGATAGAAAGACGTTTCCCGATCCATTCGGTAATCCTGAACTGCCTTAAACAATCCAATCATCCCCTCCTGAATCAGGTCTTCGGTCTCACCGCCAATTAAATACAATGCATTGGCCTTCTTGCGCACCAGATTTTTATATTTTTCCATTAAGTAGTCCATAACCTCCGTGCGTCCATCTCTCAGCTGTTCAATTAATTGTTCATCAGATACATCCTTGTATTTGTCCTGCTGCATATTTCACCTGTTTTAAACTGACTGATTTCATCTAACTCTATCAAATTTTATCTAATCTTAATTAAATTTTACCAGCGAGCACTAAAGCCGCTGCCGCTTGGATTTCTTCACTGCTGCATGAAATAATCCATTGGAATCGCTTCGCAATGGGACTTTTTTACTCCTGAATCACTTTCTTACGGTCTGCGCAGTAAATGCACAGACCGTACCTGAACTGTTATCTAAAGTCTGCGAATGAAATCGGACTCACGAGCATTACTCTGAAAGCCAAACGGAAATTTTCTTGCTCATGAAAATAACTCAGCCATCATTTGCCAGCGTTCCGCTGTCTTACAATCTCATAAGAAAGCACAGCCGCTGCTGTCGATGCATTTAATGAGCCGATTTCTCCTTTCATCGGTATCGAAGCACAAAAATCACAGTTTTCCTTTACCAGACGGCTGACACCTGCACCTTCTGCGCCGATCACCAGTCCGATCGGCCCTGTCAGATTCTGCCGGTACATTACTTCTCCGTCCATATCCGCACAGACAAACCAGATGCCCTTTTCTTTTAATTCTCTGATTGTCTGGTTTAAATTTGTCACTTTCGCTACCGGCGTATAATTAACAGCTCCTGCCGAAGCCTTTGCCACTGCCCCTGTCAATCCCACGGCGCGGCGCTTTGGAATAATGATGCCATGCGCTCCCGCGACATTTGCCGTACGAATAATCGCGCCCAGATTATGCGGATCTTCTATATTATCCAATAAAATCAAAAATGGCGGTTCACCTGCTGCTTCCGCTTTTTTTAGAATATCCTCCACTGACGCATATTCATATGCCGCTGTCACCGCGATAACGCCCTGGTGCTTCTTTGTATCTGACATTTGAGCCAGACGGTCTTTATCAACGAAATTAATAATCGTATTCTGTTTTTTCGCTTCCTTAAGAATCGTCTGCACCGGCCCGTCCTTACATCCTTCCAGCACAAACAGCTTATCGATTGTCTTTCCGGCACGGAATGCTTCTAAAACCGCGTTTCTGCCTTCTACATTCGGCAGAGACGCATCCGGCTCAAAGCCTGAGTCCGGCTCTCCATCTTTTGTTTCATAATATTCTGTCTTATTTGCATCCTTTTCATTCTTTAATTTATTTTCTATTTTCTGCTGTTCCCACGCATATTTTTTATCTATTTCTATATCTGCCTGATGCTTTCTTTCATCCGCGCTTCTTAGCTCTTTCACTTTTCTTCCTGCGTCACTCTGCAGCTTTACCCTCTCTTTACTGCCGGATAGATCTGCACGGCCCAGATTTTCTCGTCTGCCATCCTTTTCGCTGCGCAGGGCTCTGTCCCTTCCGTCTGATTTTTCTATGCGTTCCCAGATCTCTCGTCTGCCTGTCTTCTCTCCACGTTCTGTTTTCTCCCATCTGCCGGATTTTTCTTCACGTTCCCGGCTGTTCCATCTGCCGGATTTTTCTTCACGTTCCCGGCTGT
>CANDMV010000117.1 GCA_947385875.1 uncultured Eubacterium sp.
AGCGTTATAAGATAGAAGCAAAAAACAGCGAGTTAAAGCACAGGCATGGTTATGATACGGCGTCATCATCAGGCCTCATTAACATGGAGATGCAGGGGGCAATGGCTATATTTGCGGTAAACCTTAAGCGGATCATTAAGCTGATAAATGAAAAATAAGGAACTATATCTCTTGAAATAAAGGAAATCTTTATCTGAATCACAAAAAATCCATCCGTCCATTCAAAACGGGTGGATTTTTGCGTACATCAATAATTTAATATCAAAAAATAGAATGTTTTAAACCTGAAAAACGGTATGTTTTTCAGCGGCCTCCTGGGAAGAACGGGGGTGAGAGAAAATGAAATCTATCTAATGTCAGAAAGGTATTTTGAACCGTCTGCTATGGATAGCTACTTTGAAAAGCAAGACAAGCCGACTGTATTTCTTGTGTTGGGAAAGGAAGTTATCGTTGATGATTCAGGAAGTAGATATTCTGTCTATGGCACGCTCTTATACAAAGTATGCGGTACAGATAAAGAATCCACAGGATATTCGTTATGAATGCGAGAAGGCAGCAGCAATCGCGATTCATGGCAGGCCAGGGCCGGTATGGGTGGATATTCCTCTGGACATTCAGGCAATGCAGATCTGCCAGGAGGAGCTGAGAGGTTATGATCGTTCCAGGCTGCCAGAATATCTAGCAAAAGAGGAAGAGGTTGAAAAGACAGTCTCTCTACTGATGCAGTCTGCCCGTCCGGTAGTTCTGCTTGGACACGGCGTCCGGTTAAGCCATGCCGCAGGGCAGGCAGTCAGGCTGTGCGAGCAGATGGGGATACCGGTGCTAGTGTCATGGAATGGAGTGGATTTAATAGAGGAAGAGCATCCGTTATATTACGGCAGGCCGGGAACTGTAGGACACAGGGCCGCAAATCTCATTCTGCAGAAGGCGGATTTTGTACTGACCATCGGCAGCAGACTGAATCTGCTGAGCACCGGATACTGCTATGAGGGCTTTCTCAGAAATGCGAAGCATGTCATGGTAGATATCGATGTGCATGAAATGGAAAAAAAGAGCGTGCATCCGTATTTGAAAATCGTATGCGATGCGGGTGATTTTATCAGGCGTATGCTGGACATGCTGCAGGCAGGAACGAAAAATCCGGCCAGAATAGAATGTATGAACCGGACAGAAAGCGCAGATGTGTCAGAAAATCCGGGCAGAATGGAAATCCCGGATGGCGCGAAAGGTAAAAAGACATCAGAAAATCCGGGCGGAATGGAAAGCACTGATATAAATGGAAGTATAGGCAGAGCGGAAAAAACAGGCGGGACAGCGGATCCGGACAGAAGGGGGTGGCTGCGCTGCTGCGACATGTTGAAAAGGAAATACCCCGTATTTATCCCGCAGCAGGATGCTGCACCCGGTTATGTCAGCAGCTATCATTTGATTCACGAGCTGTCGGGGCTGATGACAGGGGAGGACATATACCAGTTCACTAGCTCCGGGACAACGGCGGATATAGCCATGAAATCGTTCGAAATCAAGCGTGGCCAGCGTGCGTTTCTGACAAAGGGACTTGCAGCGATGGGATATGACCTGCCGGCAAGCATCGGCAGCTGCATTGCCTCTGGCGGCAGAAGGACTGTCTGCGTGACCGGGGACGGCAGCGCGTCGATGAACATGCAGGAGCTGGAAGTGATCCACAGGCTGAATCTGCCTGTGAAAATATTTGTCGCGCAGAATGAAGGCTACGGCATGATCTATGGAACACAGCAGGGAAATTTCCACGGACGGCTGACAGGAAGCACAAGACAGTCAGGGCTGACGCTTCCAGATCTAAGAAAAGTGGCAGAAGCGTTCGGCATAAAAGGGATGCACATCCAGAACGAGGACAGGCTGCGGCAGCAGATTAAGGCTGTGCTGGATTATGACGGTCCGGTAGTCTGCACCTATCACGCAGACATTGCGCAGAAAATACTGCCGAAGCAGGCAAATTACATGCGCAAGGACGGTCAGATGGCCAGCAGGCCGCTAGAGGACATGGCACCCCTGCTGGACAGGGAAGAGCTGGCGGAATGCATGAGGAATTAGCGCAGGCGCAAGGCATCCGCGATGACTGTGAGTCCGGGAGGAGCTGGCGGAAAGCGGGCAAGATTAACGCATATGCAAGGCGTCCGCACCTGTGAGGCAGGAGGAGTTGGTGAAATGAAGGGAGGATTCACACAGATGCACAGCATTGTAACCGGAGCATCCGGGTTTCTTGGAGCAGCATTATGCAGGGAGCTGTTAGATCAGGGAGGTTATGTTACCGCGGTACTGCGCCCCGATTCTCCAAATAAGGAAAAGATCATGAGGATGTCACACGAAAGAAGTGGATGCCAGAGCCGGTTGGAAGTCGTGGAGACAAGGCTGGACAGATTAGAGGATCTGTGGAAGGTACACCACATCCGTGCGGATGTGTTCTATCATCTGGCATGGAACGGCTCCGCCGGGCCGGCGAGGGAGGATTTTGACATACAGTATACAAATATCGGGTATACGGCGCAGGCAGTCCGCACAGCAAAGGAGTGCGGATGCAGGAAGTTCGTGGGTGCAGGCAGTCAGGCAGAATACGGCGTGATTCATAGAAAGGCAGTAGAAGCCGAGACGGTGCCGCATCCATTTATGATGTACGGCGCTGCAAAGCTTGCGTCATATCAGATGGGGCGGGTATTGGCAGGGCAGCTTGGGATTTCTTTTGTATGGCCCAGAATCTACAGTGTATACGGCGTGGGGGAAAATTCGGGGACGCTGGTAAATTATGTGATGGACTCACTGAGGGCAGGGAAGATGCCGGAGCTGACACCGTGTGAGAATATGTGGAATTTTATGTATGTATCGGACTGTGCGAGGGCGCTTCGGATGCTGGGAGAGAGCAGAGAAAGTGAAGGAATCTATCACGTCGCTTCTAAGGATACAAGGAGGCTGCGGGAGTTTGTGGAGGAAATCCGAGATCTAGTGGCTCCGGGAGCTGAGCTTGGGTTCGGAAGGAAAGAGGCGAAGGCGGAGCGGACGTTCTGGCTGGAGCCGGATGTGAGGAAGCTGGATAAGGCCGGGTTTGTGTGTGAGGTTTCGTTTGGGGATGGGATTAGGAGGAAGGCAGAATAGGGATACAGCTGTGCAGCCAGAGATGCTCTGCGTGTAATATATGGAAAACAAAATCTGACAATATGGATCTGAAAAACATAAAAGAACGTGCAGAATTATTGAGAAGATTCGGCATAGGTTATGTTTTTTTATTTGTTTTTTTAAGGAAAGAACTCTGAATGATGAAATGATTGTAACAGCAGAAATAAGAAACTGGCGATGGAGGAGGTGATGCAGGATCATGAATATTCGAAAGCAGAGTAATGAAAAATTAATGGAAAAATTAAAGTATGCGTTTGCATATGCTATGGAGAGACAGAGCTTCAGCAAGGTGCAGATTGTAAAAAACGCAGCGAATGTGTGCGTGTTTGGACTCGGCAGATATTTTGAAGAGGCTTTTTTAAAACAGAATGTAAAGGAGCGGTTTGGCGTTCAGTATCTGTGCGACAATAACATAGAGAGGTTACGTATATTGGAAAAGGATCCCCGTTATGAGGGACTTATGTTTGTTACGCCAAAAGAGCTGCGCAGATTAGAAGATGTGGCAGTGATCTTTATGCTTGGCAATCCAAACAGTGCGATTTCGCAGTTTTCATCCGTGTGGGGGGTAAATTGCATTGCTTATAATGATCTTGTATTGGATGAAGTGATGGGTGCAAAGACGAGCCGGGAATGGTTTGCTGCGCAGCAGCCTCGGCTGGAGCAGGCATTTTTATTGATGGAGGATTGGGTATCTGAGACTGTTTATGTAAATGTATTTTGTAACCGGGTCGCGCCGCAGCTTGCAGACTATTCATATGCGGATTTGTGTGTGCAGCCCCAGTATTTTCCGCAGGATGTGATAGCCGTTACAGACGAAGAGCGCATTGTGGACTGCGGAGCATATGACGGCGACACATATCAGGTGTTCTCTGGAATCCGAAATAAGTTCGGGCATTACTGGGGCTTTGAGATGGATGAGCAGAATTATAGGCAGCTTCGAGAAAATATTGAAAAGTCGGGATATTTAAATGCAGAGTGCTTTCCTTATGGAGTATGGAAGGAAACAACGGATCTGTCTTATGGCAGGATGTCCTCTTCGGACAGCTACAGCATTTTTAATCCCAGAGAATTGAGCAGGACTCATGTTGTGGCGCTTGATGAGTTTTTATCAGGCGAAAAGATAACAATGATAAAAATGGATATCGAGGGCTCAGAGATGAATGCACTGTCAGGGGCGGAGAATATCCTGAAAACGCAGATGCCAAAGCTTGCCGTCTGTGTCTATCACAGGCTGGAAGACCTCTGGGATATTCCATTATATATAAAATCAGTTGTTCCAGAATACAAGCTGT
The DNA here is from genome assembly GCA_947385875.1 of uncultured Eubacterium sp. Classification (GTDB taxonomy): domain Bacteria; phylum Bacillota; class Clostridia; order Lachnospirales; family Lachnospiraceae; genus Eubacterium_J. Next base: position 4,443 of record CANDMV010000117.1, read on the forward strand.
ATATGCGCCACCATGCGCAGTGTTGGGTATCAGAGACAGTGTGCTATGCGGTACGGTAATCGCAGATTGGTTGATGAAATGTAAATTGGTTTTGTAAGTGTGTGAAAATGATAGGTCAGACGATAATGGATGAGACTTGTATGACAGGGAAGGATGTGTGATATGGCGGGCAGTGAGCAGTTGGAAAATATAGAATTTTTTAAGGGAAAGCGTGTGCTGGTTACCGGGCACACAGGATTTAAGGGGGCGTGGCTGTCAGCGGTTCTGAATTTTATGGGCGCGGATGCATCGGGGTATGCGCTGGAGGCACAGCCGGGATGCCTGTATGAAAAGATCTGCGGGGATGAGCTGATACATAGCGTGACAGGAGACCTTCTGGATAGTCGGCTGTTGGAGCAGACAGTGAGAGAGATTCAGCCTGAAATCATTATTCACCTTGCAGGATTTGGAGGCAAGCAGGACTGTCTTGAGGATCCGGTGCGGGCATTTCAGACAAATCTGATGGGAAGCACGATTCTTCTGGAAGCGCTGAGGGAATGCCCTTCTGTAAAAAGCATTGTTCTTGAATCGGTGTGCCGGTCATTTGAGTATGAAAGCGGCGGTCTGGATGACAGTGAGGGGGAGGTTCTGGGCGGGGCGGATCCTTATTCCAGCAGTAAGATCTGCATGGAGTACATGGCTCGTGATTATCGTGAGATTTATTTTCAGACAGACAGACGGGTGGCAGATGTTGCTATTGTACGCATAAGAGGTGACTTTGACGGAATGGCGCACGATAAACCTGTAAATGCTGACGCTGCTATGAATATAGGAAATGATTTAGCAGGAGACGGGGAAATTCAGGCGGCGGATATTCCATCCGGTTCAGATACTACGGTGGAGGAATCTTGTGCTGGGATTCACAGGTTGATACTGACAGAGTGCCGGCAGCCTGTTTTGGATGTTTTGGACAGCTGTCTGACAGTTTCAAGACTGTTGTATACAAAACCAACGGTTTATGCGGGAGAGTGGGATATAGGACTAAAGCATAATAGCAAGTCTGGATCGAATTGTAAAAATATCGTTGATCGGAAGAGCTGTATGAGAATAATTTCAGATTATTATGAAAATACACAGTTAAAACTTGAAAGGAATTGTGAAAATGAAATGTGAGCCATTAGTTTCGGTATGTATACCAAATTTCAATTATGGGCACTATCTGAGCCATTGTTTGGAGAGCGTCCTAAATCAAACTTATCAGAATATAGAAGTAATTTTTAGCGATAATGCATCGACGGATAATTCATATGATATAGCTTATGAATATAAGAAAAAGTTCGAAGAAAGAGGAATTTATTTTCATCTGAATAATAATAAACATAATTTAGGGAGCAGTGCAAATTCTACAATCGTAACTTCAAGATCTGAAGGTGAATTTGTGTGTACGTTAGCAAGTGATGATGCGATTCATCCAGAGTTTTTAGAAAAATGCATAAGGATTTTTCAGGAGTATCCATCGGTTGGAATGGTAATGGTAAATCGGGAAGAGATTGATGAAAATGGAAAGATTTACAAGCAGGTTCCTTTTTATAATACAAGCTGTGTAATCAACGGTGAAGATCAGGCGGCAGTTTTTATGATGGCAGGCATTGCGATTCCAGCGCAAAGAATCGTAAGGAATTCTTTTAGTGGACGCTGGGCACGTTATTGCAGAAAGTGGAACGTAGCAGGCGATTGGTATGATAATTTTCTAGTTTCCTGTTTTTCGGATATTGCTTATTTGAAAGAGGATCTGGCCCAGTATAGGGTACATTCGGGAAATGAAACAAACGAATCAGAAAAGAATTTAATGGGAGTTTTTGAACATTATCAGCTAATCAATGCATTTGTGGATTTAGCAGAAGCTTGTAAATTACAAAAGCCTGTTCTTCGTTATCAAGAAGCTGTTGCTCACCTGGGTGATATGTGTATGCGTTATGCATTGCGCATGCTGAGAGATGGACAGGTGGAAGCTGCGAAAAGGTATTTGATGTTAGCTCCAGTAATGAAGGAATCGATCATTGAAGACAAAAAATATATGCAGTTAATGAATATCGTGAATCTGACGGATTTCAATGAAATCAGGCAAAGGACAATGGCATTTAGAGAGAAAAATAATTTGAACAGAACGAAGTCCTATGATCCGCCAAAAGGATTTACAGTTCTAAATTTAAAATAATTTATAGAATGTATCATGCAGAGCTTTTTGGCCCGTTATAATGAAAGGAGAACTATGTTTAATTTAGAGAAATATTATGAGGAAGCACATTCAGGAGATAAGGTTGATAATTCGGAAATACTGGAATATGTGAAAAACTTTGAAAATGTAGTTTTATGGGGAGCGAGTTATCTTGGAGATGCTGTTGGCAAATATTTGTTAGCACAGGGGATTTCGATTAAGAATTACTGGGACTTACGATCAGAATCCATTCAGTCACTAAATGGAATAGATTGTGTCCAACCGTTTATTACAGAGCCGAAAGATAAAACATTGGTTATTTTTTGCATTGGAAATAATGTGATAAGAGGATTGCTGCTGAATGAGTTAAGAGAAAAAGGATATAACAACGTAGTGCGCGGCGATTATCTTTATATGGGAGCAATCTGTCCTTTTGATAAAACGACTGATATTGAATCCGCGCAGTGTCAGGGAAGCATGTGCTGCCGTTCGATTTTCTGCCAGCGTTTAAGTAATATTATTAAGTCTAAAAATAAAAGTGAAAACCCCTTGCATGTGTTTAGTATTACTTTGATTATCAATCAGAGATGCAGTTTGAAGTGTAAGTGCTGTACTTCTTATATGAATGAATATCCACTGCAGGAACGAAAAGATATTCCTTTGGAGAGAATATACGAAGACATTGATAAATTTTTTGATACTATGGATAGTGTAGGAACGGTGACTGTTATGGGCGGGGAACCGTTTATGCATCCGGATTTATCGAAAATTATAAAAAAGCTTTTGACGAAAAAGAATTTTGGCCTGGTATCCATTGCGACATCAGGAACATATCCAATTCGAAAAGAACAGTTAGAAGGTCTGGATGATAAGCGTGTAAATGTAAGCTTTTCAAATTATGAACATGCAATTAATGAGAACCAAAAAGCACTGATGTATAAAAATATTGAACTGGTGAAGCAGGCAGGGATATCTTATACGGTAGGAGTTACAATACCGGAATGGAGCGTGCCGTCCACATTGTACGATCTGGGAGATACTAAGGAACAGATGATAGAAAAGAAAAAGCGGTGTGTTCCGCCGTTGAGATGTATGCAGGTGAAAAATGGAAAGCTGCATCCCTGTGATTTTGCTACAGCGCTTTATAGTCTGAATTTGGGAAGATATGAAATGGATTATGTAGATATTGAGCATGCCGAGTCGAAAGAGGAATTAAAAGATCAGATTATAAATTTTATTGATCAGCCATATTACAGAGTATGCGGTCACTGTGCGGGTGCATTAGGACTGACTTCAAAAGCAGCTGAACAGGGATATATAGATTTCAAGAAGCCGTTAACTCAGGCTTGATCCTGAATAGAAGGGAGAACGAAGTATGAAAGCGTTAGAGAAAGAATGTAATTCTAATAAACTGTCAGGAGCAGAATTTACTTTGGCAATAGGATGTCGTCTGAATTGTCATTATTGTCCTCAGGATAAGTTGATTCGCAGATATACTGATTTATATGAAAAGAAAGAATTATCTATGAAATTTGAAACGTTTACAAAATGCCTTGAAAATATTAAACAGGGCGGAGGTGTAGCTTTTACCGGCATGGTAGAACCTTTTCATAATAAAGAATGCGCGAAAATGATAAAATATGCTTATGACCGCGGATATAAAATCTGGCTGGCTACAACACTGGTGGATGCGACAGAAGAAGATTTTGAGATTTTGAGAGATGTTCGCTTTGAAGATATTCAACTACGCATACCTGATAAACAAGGGAATTCTAAGTTTGTTATTACTGATGAATATTTGAAGATATTTCAATTATTTCATGAGAGTTTTATTGCGAATGGGCATCTTGTTTATTCTTGTCATGGTGAGATTCATGATGCAATAAAATCATATTTAAGCAGAGACATAATATGTTCAAGTGCAATGATGAATAGGGCAGGAAATTTGGATTATGAAGATTTGCGCACATATGATCATAAAGGAAAGATTATATGTGCATGTAGTTCCGTTCAGCAGACAGCAGGATGGTCTCCAGAGGTACTTCCTAATGGAACAGTAATATTGTGCTGCATGGATTATGGTATGGAGCATATTTTAGGTAATTTAGCCTTACAAAAATGGAGTGAGATTTTGAACGGAAAAGAATATTTACGATATAAACAGGGGTTGGAAGATGAAAAAATATCTATATTGTGCAGAAAATGCCCAATGGCACAGGCAGCAGATAAAACTGATTTTTCAGATAAAAATCTCTATGCGTCAAATGCTATGAGAGTAGCAAAAGTTGTTAAAAACTATATAAAAGGAGAATTATCAGAGGATATATTAAATGATTCATTTTCTAAAAGAAGTATTGATATTATAAAAATGCTTGCAGAGTATATCGGGGGGCAAGAAAGAGAGATTTGTATATTCGGTTTAGGAAAGCTTTTTCATGACAATTATTATCTTGGCTTATGGAATAATGTGGTTCCTGCTGATGTTTTTTCAGATAACAATCAACAGAAATGGGGAAAGGAAATCCGAGGGGTAAAATGTATTTCGCCAAATGAATTGAAGAACAGGGAGAATATGCTTGTTATTACTTATGTTAGAGATGATAGTGATATTAAGAAGCAGTTACAGCAATTAGGCATTAAAAAAATAGTAAATGTATATGAGATTTATAATTTATTGGAAAAGGAATCTAACGATTAACCGGCGGTCGTTCCTGACCACTCTATTATGATACAAGGAGATGTTCGAATGAAAATGGATGAATTGATGAAATCTGGCAGACATATAATTTTATATTTGGGTGACGGCAATTTTAAACGTGTAATGCTGGCTGCTGTGAAAGAGTGCGAAAATCAGGTTGTTATTTGGAATGATAATATAATTGAGGGGGGGGGGGAGAAGGAATGTAAACCATTTGAATATCCGAAAGATCACTTGGATCAGTGGATTGTTATTGTCTGTATAGATAATATAATTTATGCAGAAGATGCGAAGAAAAAATTATTAGCTGCAGGATATCGTAGGATTTATTTGCCGGGAGATTTAGGATTTCTCTATTCTACAGATAAACTAGATGCAATAGAATTTAATCTGAATATAGGATGTTCTTTGAGCTGTCATTACTGTCCTCAGAAAGTTCTCTTGAAGGCATATCAAAAATATGGAAAAAATCCTTCAAAACGTCATTTATCTTTTGATGATTTTAAATTTATTGTCAGCAGGCGGATGAATCCAGGAGCAACTGTAAGTTTTTCGGGAATGTCTGAGCCGTTTGAAAATAAAGATTTCGTAAAAATGCTGCTGTATGCGGGGAAAATGGGAATAAAGTACTTTTAAATACCACTTTAATGGGTTTGAGCGAAGAAAATATGGATAGGATCATAAGCTGTGATATCCATATTGAATAGATCATGCTTCATATACCAGATAATAAAGGAAATTCACATTTTAAGATTACAGATGAATACATAAAAGTTTTGAAAAAGTTTTTAGCTTCTTACCATAAAAACATTATGCATTTATCCTGTCATGGGACAGCTCCGGATCAGGCAGTAATGGATATTGTAAAAAATGCTGAAGTTATAAAAATTGTATATGAAGAATGGCTGTGATCAAGATGCGGCAATTTAAACGAAGAAATTAGACAAGCGCCGAATAAGAAGGGCAGACTTGTATGCACGTTAGCAAGTGTATCGATTCCATGTCCTGTGTGTATGCCGGATGGAACATTAGCGCTTTGTTGTAATGATTATGCATTAGATACATGTATTGGCAATATTTTGAATGATACTTGGGGGGCAAATTGCATTAGAGGAAGGCTGGCAGACGTATTTAAGAAATTTGGATGATGAAAATACAGATTATATATGCCGACATTGTATCACCGCAGAAAATAGTGATTATGCGGTTGAGCGCTTGTTTCCAGATTATTATTATTATGGGAATAATTATTACCGGATACGTGCTCTTTATATGCAAAATAGTCATCCTCTGCTGCAAAAACTGCGTAAAGCAGAACATGTATGTTTATATGGACTTGGGAAGTTTTTTAAAATAATTATTTTTATGCCGGGTGGAATGAGATTATCCATGCAGATGTGTTTTCAGATAATAATAAGGACTTATGGGGAAGAAGTTTCTGAGGTGTTTTGGTAATTCCAAAGCAGGATCTCTTGTCATACGATAATCTTGTTGTTGTTGTGTATGTAAATAAGCCAGATTTAATTATAGAAGAGCTTCAAAGTATGGGTATTAAAGATGTGATGTCAATTAGAGATATTATGCAGATCTTTGAATGATGTATGGAAACAAAATATGAATTTAGGAGTGTAAAGGAAAAAATAAAAATGAAATATGGAGTTTTAAAATATGAAGAAAACGCTGATATAGATGCGGATGTAATTGTTCCGGAAAGAGATTTTGGGTTTATAAAATGGGGACTGTTTAACTTCATAACAGAGAGATACAAAATACTATGGAAGTCAGAAATTTATTCTTAAAACTGCATTATTATTGATTAATATTGAAGGAGAATGATAATGAAGCATTTATATAAAGAAACGGGAGAAATTTCTGATAAGCTGCTGCAGAAGGATATTGTGATCTGGGGATGTGGGAATGATGGAAAAAAATTATATCATACATTGGAAAGTAGTGCCGCAAAAGTAAGAGCTTTTTGTGACTCGAATCAAGATTTGATAGGTACATATTTATTTCATATTCCAGTAATTTCAAGTGAAAGTTTGAGAGAATATTCTGACTGTAATCTGGCGTTAGCTTTTTTTCGTTGGAAAGAGATAATGGAGAAAATACCAGAAGAGATGCTAGAAAACTGTTATGCAGATTTTTTGTTCCTGCATAAAGATATTGAGAATGGGATTCGATGTCTGATTTGTGGAGGAGAGCAGTGCACACATGATAAAGCCCATTTTGCACCGTTTTTAACAGAGTGCATGTTTGAAGGAAGCAAGAAGCCTACGCAACTAATACATTGTCAGGACTGCGGCGTTTATTATTCTGAGTATCGTCCGAATAGTATAGAAATGGACAGATTGTATAAAGATTATCGTGGAGAAACATATGTGAAGCAGCGGATCAGATATGAACCGGAGTATACAGCGGATGTTTATTATGACAAAGAGGTTGAAGGGTGGAGAAAGAAAAGATTAGGTACATACTTAAAAGAAAATCTCAATATAGAAAACATTCATTATTTTCTTGATTATGGAGGAGACAATGGAGGGTTTATTCCTGATGAATTTAATCATGCGTGTCGGTATGTTTATGATATTTCAGGGGTAGATGTAGTACCGGGTGTTTGCAGAATAAAGTCTTTGGAGGAGCTGAAGAATTACAGCTGGGATTTAATTACATGCTGTCATGTTCTTGAGCATGTATCAGATCCTCTGCAGATTGTAGAGATTATGGCAGATTTATTGCATTCAGGTTCTTATCTTTATATAGAAGTTCCATATGAAAACTGGTTTAAGCAATATTCAAATGTAGAAATAAATGAACATATTAATTTTTTTGATGGAAAGACGATGGAACTGATAGCAAAAAAATTTTCTTTGTCGATTGTTAATAATTCGATTTCACCAGATCATGCTCTTCAAGCTTTATATCAGAAATATTGAAATAGTAAAGAAACTATTATTTGCGATAGTAAAATTTAAGTTTTTTTACGAAAAGTTTATAACTTAGGAGGATTTTAATATGGATTTGCAAAAAAAGGCATATGGGTTAGAGTTTACGTTAGCAGTTGGCTGTTCTTTGGATTGCCATTATTGTCCACAAAAAAAACTGATTAATAATTATGTTGAGCGTTTTGGCAAAGATAAATTATATATGACATTTGAGGATTTTAAGACGATTTTATCAAAATTAATACCTGGCTCTGGGATCAGTATTGGAGGTATGGTGGAACCGTTTAAAAATCGAGATTGTGCAAGGATGATTAAATATGCATATGATCAGGGATTTATAATTGCAGTTGATACGACACTTATGGGAATGACAGAAGAAGATTTTGAATTAATAAAAGATGTTGAATTTGTTCATTTTCAGCTGCATATACCAGACGTAGAAGGAAATGCTCATTTTAAGATTACTGACCATTATTTAAACCTTCTTAAAAAAGTGACGGAACAGTTTCATATCACAGGATATTCCTGTCACGGACAGGTTCACCCGAAAGTATCAGAATTTATAGATCCGAAAATTGTGCTGTTTAGTGAAATGATAAATCGTGCTGGAAATTTGGATTATGATGAGTTGGATATTCATCAAAATAAAGGAATGATTACCTGCTGTTCCGGTTCAAATGAGATAACCGGTTTGAATTGTGAAGTCTTGCCGAATGGAACAGTCATTTTGTGTTGTATGGATTATGGAATGGAGCATATTTTAGGAAATCTTTTGGAGCAGGAATGGAGTGATATTATATTCGGTGATGAATATCAAAAAATTGAAAAAGGAATGTATGATGACAGCATACCGATTTTATGCAGGAAATGTTCAGCGGCAAAGCCGATGAAGGATTTTCCTCAGCTTAATTTGTTAGGACCGAATGCAATCAGGACGAATCGTATTCTGCAAAAATTTGCAAGGGGGGGGGTAAATCTGGAATTATTTGAGAAGCAATATGGTAAACGTAAAGCCGATATTGTAAGACAGCTGACAGGCAATAAAAATGTATGTATATTTGGATGCGGAAAGCTATTTAAAGACAATTACTTTAACAGCTGCTGGAGTGATGTAATTTGTGCAAAATATATTACGGATAACCGCACAATAGACAGCGGCGCTTATGGGCTTTTATATGTAAAACCAGAAAATTTGAATGAAATTAATAGGCTGCTTGTGATTATTTATATTACAGACAGTGAACCGATTAAGAGGCAGCTGGAAAATATGGGGATTACGAATTATATAGATATTGCAGAAATTTACAATTTATTTTATATGATTGATTTGTGATACTGAGTTCATTCCTAAAAAATACTATGCAGAAAATATAGCAGCGGATGAGTTCCCGGAAGCTTTTGAAGTGATATATTAGAAGGAAATATGGCAGAAATTTTAGCTGAGGATGATTCGGATAATGCATTTGTAGATTGGGGCGGTCTATGAATATATTTGACAGGAGATTTTGGTGATGAAATTGCTTATTCACATTTTCTTTAGTGTAGTAGTAAAAATTTATTATTCTAAAGTAGCTGAAAGCATCAGACAACGGAAATTGTCCAAAATTTCGGATAAAGTAGAAGCCGACAGGCAGAGAATAAATAAAGAATTATCAGAAAAGCTGCAGGAAAATAAAGAAAAATGCTGGGAGCAGTATTTCGCGGAAAGAGGCATGCAGACTCTTGCTGTATACGGAGCAGGGGCAGTCGGCAAAGAGCTAGCGGGGCAGTTAAAGCGGAGAGGATGCTGTGTGCAGTATTTTGTTGATAAATTCAATATGGAAAGTGAGATAGCGGGAATCCCTGTGCTTCAGTTTCGAAGAGACTACCTGCAGGAAGTAGACGCGGTGATTATTACTCCATGCCATGAATATGATTTTATCGTTTATCAGCTTCAGAACTATTATGGACGCTCAGTGAAGCTGCTTTCTTTGGATAAATTGTTAGGGGGGGGCAGTGAGATATGAAACATACTTTTGTGTGCGTAGGCTTTCCGAAATTAGACGCTATTTTACGCGGCCATCCAGATCTTGCGCTGCCATGTCATAAGGAAACGTATTTTTTTGCAGAATATAAGAAATATATTTTAGGAGCTTCCTGTATAATTCAAATATAGGGAATTCCAAGAAGGGTGGTTGATA
>CANDMV010000118.1 GCA_947385875.1 uncultured Eubacterium sp.
AATGCTTAGAAGCCCTTAGTATTCTGTTCGATAAACAGGCGGCGAAGCCGCAGCGTAAAAACAGAATGCTTAGGGATTCTTAGCATTCTGGAAAAGTCACAGGAAGATGGGACAGCTCCTCTCACCCGGCGTCCGGGTATCCACAAATGTAACGCCCTATCTGAACTGTTACATAAAAAGCCAGCACTACACTTGATGCAGCGCTGGCTTGATTTACAATATATACGACAAAAGGCTCTCCATTTAGCAAGACTGTTTCTTGATCTGGTTCAGCTGATGGTTGAGTTCCAGCATCTGCTCCTTCGTCATCGACATGCCTGAACCTGACGCCCCCATCGGGTTCAGCAGCCGGATAACGGACAATTAATTTTAAAATGTCTTTTCTCCGACATCAATCTTCACATAATACCCCTGCTTTTCTGCTGAATATTCCAATAAATGCACCTGAAGATCCAGCTTCATATTCAAGACAGAGATCTTTTTATTTCTGAATTCCTTTACGATTTCAATATCCTTTCTTGTTACTCCAAAATAAGCTTCGTTTCCTGAAACAGCTTTTCTACCGAATCCTGAAACAGTGAAAACTGGTATCCCGTCACTTCATCAAACTCCAATTCCCTGACCAGACTTCTGCCGCTGTCGTCATTCTCAAACTGGTACACATGTATTCTCTCCTTAAACAGGTCTGCTTCTTCTAAGCCGGCCTTTTTCAGAATCTCTGCCCACTTTGCTTTTAACCCCTGTGAAAAAGACAGCAGACACAGATTATTTATCTTTGCTGCCATCGTATCACTGTGTGTGCTTACAATCATGGAATACCCGGCATTGCACATACGGCTTAATAAACGCGCCAGCTCCATCTGCTTCTGCGGGTGGAGGCTTGTCTCGATCTCATCCCAAATCAGCTGCCCTGGCTTCACTGCACTCTGCAGTACATACAAAATCGGCATCAGTTCATTTACCATTGAAGAACTCAGATAAAGCGGAAGCTCTCTCTGTGCCCCCTGCTCCTGATAGACTGGCTGGTTTCTCTGATCGATCCGTATCCTGCCTTCGATTAAATGCTCTTCAATGAATTGGATAAAGCCATTATTTTCCATAGAGTCTCGATTGGGATTAAAAGTTTGTATGAATCTCAAAAAATCATAAACGGGCTGTGTAAGATCCATTGTGTAAGATTCTATATTACTGCTCCTATTTTCCTCTATCCTAAATATTTTCACTGCTTCATCTGCTTTTGATGCAAAAAACTCTTTATACAGCATTAATAGACCGGTTCTGGAAGCTGGTAAAAATATTTCAAAAGAAAAGTCAAACAAAAAATCCGCCAAAATCTGAACAAGCATAGACCGTATAAATGATGTGCCAGAAAATATCCGTAACTCTTCATCAATTTTGTTTCATTCATAGTATGATATACATCTATCTGTATTGATCTCATATCTTTAACGGAGTTTAATCCTCCAGTCAGACGCGTGAATCCCAACACCAATTCTTCATCATATTCATACGTAAATTCAATTCAAAGCTCTCATTTTCTTCTAACTGATAACGCAAAGAAATCTGCCCAATCTCAATTTTTTCATAAAACGTATCTAATATAATCTTTTCTTTATATTTCTGTAACACTGCATTGAGAAATTTCTCAAGAGTTTTCATTGATTCGGCATCAAGCGTAATTTTTCCAGCCTTAGCCTGTTCTTCCATCTGTACAAGATCTCTTTCGTACAAGTCCCCATCTTCCAAGTACTTGCCTAGATTTTTCCGAATGCCATAAATTAACTGCATGACATAGGTTTTTCCACTGTTATTATTACCTACAAAAACAGAAAACCCACTGATATCCACTTCTGCTGATTTTATTTTTCCAAAATCCCTTAATCCCAACAATATCTGCATATGCACACCCATTTTCTATACTCGCGAACGATATGATCTGCCAAAGTGATTGCCCGTAGATGCTCCATCCTAACTGCCAGCTCCAAGCACTTCTACTTTACAGAAATGTTCTTTCGTTTTCCTGGAATAACTAATTCCCACACCCAAAATCCTGTCCGTATACTTAGGCTTTTCTCCCAGCTTCCCACAAAACCGCAGCGCATAATTTCGCTCCTTAATCTGCCTAAGCGCCTCCTGCGGCGTACTATCCACCTTTAATTCTATCATCAGGCAGTCTGCTGCGGCCTGCTGTGGATAAAAAATAAAATCCACAAACCCCATTCCTGCCTTATCCTCCCGCTCCACCCGATAGCAGTCTCTTGCCGCCAGATAAACCAGATTGACCACCGCAGCCAGCTCCGCTTCACTGCTGTATGCAAAAATGGGTGATTCGGTATCATGAGCATATTTTAAGATTTGCTCCATCGTCTCTGTATCGCCTGCAAGCGTAGCTTCCAGCATTTTTTTCGACACTGCTGCCAAGGAATGTATATATCCCAGCTCTTCCTTTTCCATGAAAAGCTCCTGATACTGATTCATCAGCTCATGATTTGGTATCATGACAGCTCCATCTTCATAAGTCAGCAGCCCGTATATGACCATAGCAGAATAAATCTGATCTTTTATACAGCTTTTTTGAAGTTGCCGCATACTCCTGCATTCTCGCCTTCACACCGCTGCCGGAGATCATCAGCGCCAGATCATCTCTCACATCATCTATGCGGTCTTTCACATAATAAAAAATCTCATCATAAGGCCCCGACCCTGTCCAGTAATTCCCCAGATGGTTATCTGACAGTGCCAGAACAACAGACTGGGGACTATACAAGCTGTCGCCTGCCGCTGTACGGTATCCGTCATACCACCATTTCAAATTTTCCCGCGTGATATTTTCATGAACAGTGACCACCTGATATTTTAAAAACAGCTGATCTACCTCTGTTTCCGAAAACCCAAAATAACTGCTGAATTTTTCCTTCGTCGCCATATGATACTCCGAGAACATATTCAGCTCAGAACCTCCAGAGTACTTTGCAATCGGCAGAATGCCTGTCATATAGGCAAGCTTCACATATCCCTGATCTTTCAATAGATTTTTCAAAAACAGCAGATATTCCTTTCTGTCATCTTCTGTAAAATGCGGGGTGTGAAACACGGCATCCCATTCATCCAGTACAAATATAAATTCTCTCTCTGTTCTCAGCCAGATGTCCTCCATAAGATCCCAGACCGCGCCCGCCTTATCCACTTCACATTCTGGAAACACTTCCGCCAGATCACCGCAGATACCGCTTTGTATCCGATCAATATACTGCCTATATGAACTACAGTTTCTGGGCATTCTGCTAAAATCAATGAATATGACATCATGCTGGTTTAAATGCTCCTTATACTGCTCACATGATGATATATGAAGATGGTCAAAAAGCTCCCCGCTTTCCTTCGCTCTGCTAAAATATGCCGCAGTCATATTTGCCGCAACCGTCTTCCCAAAACGACGGGGCCTTGTAATGCAAAGAAAGCGCCTTTCTTTTCCAAGCAGCGGAATCAGCTCGCTGATTAACAGAGTCTTATCTACAAAATACGTATCCTCTGCCACTGCCTTATATTTTTTATATGGTGATATGCTGTTTAAATAAAAACCCATATTTATGCCGACTCCTTACTGCATTCATTTCTTACTATTATAACATCTTCTCCCCTGCGCTGCATCACTTATTTCATATCCGTCAATCTCAATATTGATACTCCTTCTGTTTCACTCGAAAGAAAATGACAGTCACCACCACCGCCATAACCTCCGCGGCAACCACGGACAGCCAGATTCCATCCAGCTTCCAAAACAAAGGAAAGACCAACACCGCAGCAGCCTGAAATACAAAAGTCCGCAAAAAGGATATAGCCGCCGACACTACCCCGTTATTCAGCGCCGTAAAAAAAGACGAACCAAAAATCGCATACCCTGAAAACAGGAACGAAAACGAAAAAATCGAAAACGCTCGGACTGTCAGCTCCAAAAGCCCCTGATCGTACCCTACAAATACGACAGACAGCGACTTTTTCATCATATAGGACGATACAAACATAGCAGCTGCAAATATGCTGACCAATACCAGACTCTTTTGATACATCCCTTTTAATTCCTTGTGGTTCTGCGCGCCATACTGATATCCGATAATCGGTGCAGCGCCTACCGAATAGCCGATAAACACCGCCTGGAATACAAGGCTGACATACATCAGGACTCCATAAGCCGCAACCCCGTCCTCTCCCGAATACTTCAGCAGCTGGATATTATAAAGCATACTGACCAAAGAGATCGAAATGTTGCTCAGCAGCTCCGACATACCGTTCATACAGCTTTTTAACAGCGCTCTTCCGTCAAACTGCGTCCTCCCAAGCCGCAATAGACTGCTGTTTGGACACGCAAAATAAATCAGCGGCACCAGCCCGCCGACACACTGGCTTGCTGCCGTAGCCGCTGCCGCTCCCTGAAGCCCAAAACGGAACACCGCTACAAATAAAGCATCCAGTACCATATTCGTCAGCCCCGCGATAATTGTCACATAAAGCCCCAGCGTCGGCTTCTGCGCTGTCGCGAACAGACATTGAAACTCGTATTGTAATATATACGCCGGAATCGCCAGCAGTATGATGCGCCCATAAGTCACGCTGTCTTCCAACATCTGACCCTCTGCGCCGAGTGCAGCTGCAATCGGGCGGACAAAGATGAGTCCAAATACAGCCAGTACAATGCCGCAGGCTGCCGATGTATATACAATCAGCGAAAACAGCTTATTTGCCTGCTCCGCTTTTCCTTCGCCCATAGTTTTGGAAATATACGCTCCGCCTCCGGTTCCAAACATAAATCCCGCAGAGCCTAGGATCATTAAAAAAGGCATAATAAAATTAACGGCTGTAAACGGTGTCTTGCCTACAAAATTTGATACAAAAAATCCGTCTACTACACCATAGATGGATGTAAATACCAGCATAATGATTGACGGCAGTGTAAACCGCAGCAGTTTTTTATAATCAAAATGATCTGATAATTGAATCTTCATATGTCCTTACCTCTCTCTTTCAGATCAGACAGAAACTTCTCCGTCAATGCCAGATACTTCTCCACATCGTCCTTTTGCCAGGAAGC
This sequence comes from uncultured Eubacterium sp., assembly GCA_947385875.1. Classification (GTDB taxonomy): domain Bacteria; phylum Bacillota; class Clostridia; order Lachnospirales; family Lachnospiraceae; genus Eubacterium_J. The sequence goes on from CANDMV010000118.1 coordinate 5,090, forward strand.
AAATACATCATTTTCTGCTTCGATGATTTTAAACGCAGTGCTTTCAGCCAGCTCAATTCCCCTTTGCGTCAAATATACCTTCTTTTTCTTTGCATCAGCCGCTTCCAGGCGTACGATTCCTTCTGCTTCCAGCTTTCGAATCGCCGAATTGATTGTCTGCTTGCTGATACCGGACTGATGGCAGATTTCCTGAAGTAAACAGCTGTCCCCGTTTTCACATATCGTATAAAGAATAATCATGGCACTGTCAGAAAGTCCCAGCTTCAGCGACATCTCATGATATACGGTATCAAGCTCTTTCAGCAGATGATTATAGCGCTTCATATCATTTGATATATTTGTTTTCATGCGCACCTCCTATAGTATGAAATCATACCATTTAATATAGTACGATTTCATACTTATGTCAAGAGCTTTTTTTAATAAATAACTGCTGTTACCCGATAACCCGTTACATAGCCCGCTCACTCTTTAAGAAACATCCGGCACTCTATTCAGCAGTTATTTATTTACAGTTCCTTAGCTTATGGATATTTTATAACTTGTGGCAGAGTATTCATTTTCAGATTGCCCTGCTTCAGCATCAGGTATTCTATTGGCAAATACAGTAATAAAACACAAAAATAGCCGCTCCCTGCCATAGGATACGGCTATCTGTAACTAAATAATCGGGCTGACTGTCTATCAGCAGCTCCTTATTTGACTTTTCGATTGTGCTATCCGCAGTTCAACCTTGTTCCTCGCTGCGGTACATCACATACCGGCTGCACCTCTTTCCTATGCATTCCTTCAGATCAGTTATTTTTCCTCTCCAGTATACATATCAAAACGAAACTGCTCCACAATCCTTCCGGTATCATAGACACTCTTTGTATAAATAATCTCTCCGGCCTTTTTATCTAATGCCATCTCATACACATAGCGAACACCGTCTTCAATCTCCTCCAGATTGCCGATCCAGTCCGGATATTTAAAGATCTGGTACTTTTCCAGATCACACATTTTGTTCGATACTTCTACGCTGACTCCTGCATCCGTCAGCAGTGGATGCTCGCTGTCTGAATAGTGTCCAACAGGCGCCTTTCTGCCGATCTTCTTCAGATATTTTTTCGCATATGCCTGCTCCATCTTTGTCAGCTCAGCGATCTGTTCCTCACTATAAGAATGGCATGAATCCCACAGCTCTTGTGGAAACATCTCCTGAATCGATTTCATATAAGCAGAGCCGTCCATCGGCTTCTTATAATCCTTCAACACATATCCCTGCGTCTCATCATAGGAAAACTTAATGACAGCAGGTATAATGCCGGTGCCTGAATCTTTGATAAAATACCCATCATGAAACGCATACTCGCCGTACATCGTTAAGGCATATACTTTCGTCACCCCTTTTTTGCCTTGTACGCAGTCCAGTATTTTATGTCCTTCTGCAATACATTCTCTTGTCCAGTACTTGTCCTCGCTATACGACAGAATCGCCTGCCCTACTGCTTCATCCAAGTCAAAAACCGCTTTTTCTCCACCCTCTTTATCTTCATCTTTTAAGATGTTTTCATTCCTGTCTTCATCTGATTCATCTGATGACAAACCTTGGTTCACATTTTCATTTGATGAGAAATCTTGATTCACATTTTCATTTGATGACAAACCTTGATTCACAGCTTCATCTGCTGAAATATTTTCACTAAAATTTTTATTCTGTTCTTCCTCTTCAGGCTTTACTGTGCTGGCACTGACAAAGCAAATACTTGTTAAAAATATTACCAGTATGCATACGGACAGCACAGTTTTTTGATTACATGCGATTCTTTGAATTCTCTGCTTCATATTACGTCCTCCTCCCGTCATTGTCGCTGTTATAAACATAGAATGTAAATGCTGTCCTGCCTCTGTTTTCACAGGAATCAGGCTTACTAAGGTCCTGCCATAAGAAATCCGCTCCTTAGGCCCTAATAATGCCACTGCCAGTTCATCGCAGGCAAGCTCACAGTCCTGTTTAGACAAATAAGCAGCCGTCCATACCAATGGATTCCACCAATATAAAATCAGGCAGAGACAGCGGAGCATGGACCATAACAAATCCCCCTGCCTATAATGGCAGTATTCATGAGCCAGTACATGCGACAGTCTTTTTTCATCTGCCGTCAAATCCGGTATGATATAAACTGCCCTGCCGTACAGACAGGGTGAAGGCAGTCCTTCTACAAGATAAACACGCAGCGGGCAGCTGCATCCTAAAAAACGCACCCTTCTTCTGCGCAGATCTTCTGCAAATCTTAAATTTCCTAAAAGAAAATATAAGAACACAATCGCACTTCCCGCAGCCCGGACTGCCAGCCAGGTCATCCACACGTTCTTTTGATTCAAGACACTTCCTGCCGCACCAAATACCGCACGTCTATCCGATCGCATTTTATCAGCTGCTGTATTCTGCCGTGCGGTTCTTTTTTTTGCACGCTCTTCATCTAATGTCTCCCACTGATTTCCATCCCTGTCATACTGCACTCTTTCTGATGTCTCCCACTGATTTCCACCTCTATTATGCTGTGCTCCTTCTGATGCTTTCCATTGCTCCGTGCCGCTGTTATGCTGTGCTCCTTCTGATGCTTTCCATTGCGCTGTGCCGCTGCCGTGCTGCTCTCCTTCAGACGCAGCTCCATAGATATACCGCTGCAGAGTATGTTCCAATGGTTCGATCAGCTTTTGCATCGATATAGAGCTCTCCATCTGCAGAGAAGGAACCAGAAGCTTTACCGCAACCAGAAGCCACAATGCATACTGCAGGCGCACGCTCATTTTATTCTGGAATACAGCACGAATCAATATGATAGCCAAGATAAATATTGATGATGTTAATAGAAAACGATATCCCGTATTCATCCCATATGACAGATGCTTCACGCCAGCATATAAAGTATCCCATATATCCATAGCCTTCCTCCATATTCACAATTTTCTGCTTTTGAATACCCTGCCCCGCCGCCTAAAGTCAGCGGAACAGCGTTATCCGTTTTTATCTGATTCCTGTTCCTTTAAAATCTGATAAAGCTCGCTGATTTCCTGTCTGGACAAAGCATTCTGCTGTACCATAGCATTCACCATAAGTCCTATTTTTCCGTGAAATACTTTGTTTAAAAACTCTTCTGTTTCCTGAATCTCCACATCTTCCCTCTTCCAGTCAGGATAATACAGCTTTGCCCTCCTGCCTTCTTCAAAATGAAGCGCGCCTTTTTCCTCCATGCGCTTTAAAAAGGACATTACTGTATATTTTGTCCATCCGGTTTCTTCTTTTAAAGCATTTGTGATTTCCATCATTGTCCTCGGCGAGCTCTCCCACAAGACCATCATGACTTTCCACTCTGCATCTGTTAATTTACTCTTCATATTTTTCTCCGATTTTACAGTTTGCTGCCATTCTGTATCTGGCAGGCTTATGGTAAGCATCTGCCAACCTGTTAGGAATAGCTTATCAGATAGGTAGGCACATGTCAACCCTAATTTTTCACTTCATCAGTCATGATGTCTAGCCTTTTCATTTTCTTAGTTCTGACACAGACAGCCTCTATATCCATCCTTTTTCATTTTGTACTTTCCCCATTTTCCAAAATCATATCTTTTAGAGAATTCCCCGGCGGAACAATCGGCATGACATTGATTTCTCGATCTATGATAAATTCAATAACTGTAGGCGTTTTCGCATTCTGCTTCGCACTGATCAAAGCTGCCTTTATATCCTCCGCTTTTGTAACACGGATGCCTATCGCCCCATAGCTTTCCGCCAGTGCTATAAAATCAGGCGTATACTCCGGGCAGCAATGGTTCGGGGTATTACAGCCTGCTTCACAGCTTCTTCGATAACGCATACAGGTACTCGAATAACGCCTGTCGTAAAACATCTCCTGCCATTGCCGTACATTCCCCAAATATCCATTATTCAAGATACAGATAATAATAGGCAGCTCATACACAATGGCGGTAGCCATTTCCTGAATGTTCATCTGTATGCCGCCATCACCTGAGATGACAATGACATCTTTATGAGGATTGCCAAGCTTCGCTCCAATCGCCGCAGGTAAACCGTATCCCATCGTCCCCATACCTCCAGATGTGAGCATCTGCTTATTCTCATCAAGCTCAAGAAACTGCGTTGTCCATAACTGGTTTTGACCTACATCAGTGGCTATCACAGCATTTTCAAACAATTCATTAATAGATTGAATCACCATCTGCGGTGTCAGGCCAATTTTTCCCATGTTAATCGGATGCTGCATTTTCCAACGACTGATTTCATCTGTCCATTCCGAAATGTGAAGTGTCTCTGCCTTTTCAAGCAAAGCGCAGATTGCCTCTTTCGCATCAGCTGCGATTGGTACATCAACAGTAATATTACGGGAAATAGATGCCGCATCAATGTCTATATGGATAATCTTTGCATCTGCTGCAAATTCATCAATTTTTCCAGTAATGCGGTCACTAAACCGTGTTCCTATTGCGAAAAGGACATCACAATGACTAACTGCCAGATTGGCTGCATAACTTCCATGAATGCCTGTATTCCCTACATACAAATGATTTGCTGTTGGAATGGCTCCTTTTCCCATAATAGTTGTAATAACGGGAACGCCTGTTATTTCTGCAAGCTGCTCCATTTCTTTATTTGCATGGGCAATGTGAACCCCGCCGCCTATCAAAAAAACAGGTTTCTCAGCATGGTTCAAAATATCCAGTGCTTTATTTAATTGTCCTATAGGAACGGAAGTATTCGGCTTATAACCTCTTACATTTATTTTCTTTTGATAGCTGTCACTGCCATATGCCCTCTGGACATCCTTAGGCAGATCAACAACTGCTACTCCCGGCTTTCCTGTCTTTGCGATATAAAAAGCCCTTCTGATTGTTTCTGCCAAATCCTCTCTTTTTCGTACAGTTACCGCATATTTGCTGATGCTCCTTGTAATGCCTGCGATATCTACTTCCTGAAAAGCATGATTCCCAATAAGGCCGGTCGGCACCTGCCCCGTAAAGCATACAAGCGGAACACAGTCACAATTTGCAGTGGCAATGCCCGTAACGAGATTAGCAGCTCCCGGCCCGCTTGTCACAAGGCACACGCCTACTTTTCCTGTGGAACGTGCATATCCGTCCGCCGCGTGGACTAACCCCTGCTCATGGCGCGGCAGAATGACATCCAGATCCTTTTCTCCATATAACGCATCAAACAGGTCTATTGCCTGCCCTCCAGGATAAGCAAATAAAGCTGTAACAGATTCCTCTTTTAATGCTTTCACAAATAATTCAGCGCCTGTGATCTCCATAATCGTATTCCTCCTCTTTGTATGCGTGTGCTTGCTTGCATAAAATTTATTTTTTGGCTGCTGCAAAAAGCATATTCTTTCTTGCAGCAGCCTTTTACTGTTCGATTCCTTTTATAAACATCTGTACGCTGCTTTTTATATATTCATCTTTTTCTACTTTCGATAATTCATTACCAAAAGATGCTTTTAAAAAAGCATAACCAAATGTTGATGAAAAAACTGTCAGCGCCAGAGCGTCAAAATCTGCCTTTGGTATTTTTCCCAAATCAGACATTTTATTAAGATACTGTATGAATGACGATAGAAAAGCCTGCGGCACTTTCATAATAAAATCAGACGTTTCCTCATATAATTGAGGGGCTCTCAAGCCGACCGACAAATTTACAAAATCCGGCGTCATCCTGTCCATATATGCTCTCATAAACATCTCTATGTCCGCCTGCAGGTCCCACTGCACATTTTCAAAAATTTCCGGCGTGATATCTGCCCTCCATCCCGCCTGGCTTACACCCTGAAGCACAATATCCTTCTTATTCTTAAATTTCCGAAACAGGGTACACTCATTCACACCTGCAGCTTTTGCAATCGCTTTCGTTGTAGTAGCGACATACCCATGATCTCTTACCAGCATCATTGCAGCATCTATAATTTTTTGACTTGTTTCATCCATATAATCACCTCCATGCAAGTGAACACTTTCATTTTAGCAAAAAGTCATATCAATGTCAATAAAAATAGATAGAAGCTGCTTTGTCACGGAAACAGGCACCGGCCAAATGCCGATGCCTCCCTCTATTTTCCTGATTTTACGCTGCTCATGCAGCACGTCGGCCTGCATATATTTTTATATTCCAAACATCTTTCTTGCGCTTTCTACTTCTTCCGGCTCGCAGCCGACTTCCGCCGCAACCTGCTCGTTTGTAAGGTCAGAACTGTTTTTCACTGTCCGGAAGATTTTTCCCGACAGAATCAATCCTTCCTGTCTTCCCTGCTGCTCCGCCTCCTGCTGCTTCACCCGGATATCTTCCTCATAGCTGTACTCTGCTATCAGCATGTTCTCAACCTCTCTTCCTTTCCGCTTCAGATCATCCGCCAGTATTCCCCGGCCGATACATTCCCTGATTGCCTTCTTGACTGCGCTTTTTTCACCAGAATGCTCCCTCACCGCATCAATAAACTGGCTGTATTCCCTCAATACGTCACATTTCTTCAGGAGCTCATGCGCCTTATCCGTATTAATATTGATGTCCTTTACCTTTATTTCCGCCGAATTGATCCCGGCTGGATTGATAAATGCGTCTGACAGCCTCAGCTCCTGCTCCGACGGCTGGTCCTTTTGTCCATTGTAGAGTTTCAATTAACATATTTCTCAAAGAAGATCTAAATGACCGCCAACAGCACCGTTCCAGCCGTAATACAGATCACACCCAACGCAGATTTTTTCGTCAGCTTTTCATAGAACACAATCCTTGAAAAAGCAATGGTTACAAGAATGCTTAATTTGTCTATGGAAACAACCACGCTGGCAGGCCCGCCCTGAAGTGCACGATAATAGCACAGCCATGATGCCCCTGTTGCAAGACCTGACATTATAAGAAACCATAACTCCTTCTTCTGTACCTGTTTCACTTCCTTCTGCCTGCCGCTGACCCATACCATCAGCCATGCCATAACAAGAACTACGATTGTCCGAATCGCTGTACCAAGATTTGAATCAATCCCCGTAATCCCGATTTTTCCCAGAATCGCAGTCAGACTTGCAAACACGGCAGACAGTACTGCATAAATCAGCCAACTGCTGCCCTGCTGTTCTTTATCTGCGTTTGATTCTTTTTTTCCTACCATCAGTAATGTTCCCGTGCCAATCAAAATGATAGATACTGCCTTTCCCCATGTAAGCCCTTCATTCAGGAAAATAAGAGCCAGTAAAATAGAGAGTACTGTGCTGGACTTATCAATCGGCACAACCTTATTGATATCACCTTTCTGCAGCGCGTGAAAATAGCACAGCCAAGACGCTCCCGTTGCCATGCCGGATAAAATAAGAAACAGCAGAGTTTTCCCCTCTATCTTTGCAAGACCTGTCCACGTGCCCGTAATAAGAACCATCAGCCATGAAAACAGCAGAACTACGATTGTTCGAATTGCTGTCGCCACAAACGAATCTGTTTTCCTTATTCCACATTTTGCAAGTACCGCTGTAATTCCGGCGAAAAAAGCGGAGCCTGCCGCATAAATTATCCACATACAACCCTTCTCCTATGATTCAAATCCATCATTTCCATTCCCCCTTATCCAATATAATCTCTCGGAATCTTTGAGCCAGTATATATAAGGCTTTCTGATTCCTTTTTTATTAAATTCCCCCACTTTTTGCCGGAAGCACTTTACAAACCTATCGAAAAATGCGGCGCTTCGCGTCCTTATTTATAAGGCATATTTTTCGATTGGATAATTTTCATCGCACAGCCCCTGCTCCCATTTTTAACCATTCTTTCCCTCCAAAATAAAAAGGCGGATACTAACTACACGTTTTACCGCCCTGCACCGCCGTCTTTAATTCTTGTTAAATTATCTCCAATACTCCTGCACCTTATTTGTTGCTGTCGTTTTATTCAGAGAAAATTTAAGTCAGGCTGCTTTTTTGAGCCTCTAATAACTAAGGCGAACTGTTGCTTCACGGTAACACCTTTTTTCATAAAATACCGTGAAAAGCAACTACAGTTCAGCTGTCGGCTTCACTGACAGAAGTCGCACTACGCAAAAACCCCCGTCTTCAAATCACAAGAGTCCTGCACAAAACGCCGATATCCATATCCATTTGTACAAAGTCCGCATCCACATCCGCTGCATATTTCGGCGAAAGATTCGAATGCACATAATAGGCATCCATGCCCGCCCTCTTCGCGCCCGCAATATCACAGATCCCGTCATTCCCGATCATGAGACTCTCCCCTGCCTTCAGCTGGCAGGATTCCAGCAGCGTCTGGAAAAAGCGAATATCCGGTTTTTTCATCCCATAATCAGACGAAATGAATACTTTATCAAAATACTCTGCGATGCCTAGCAGCTGCAGCTCATACTCTGTAAAAATCCTCTGCGCATTTGTCAGCAGACAGACTGTCCTGCCTTTCCGCCGCAGTCTACGAAGCATCTGCGGCACGCCTTCATACAGACGGATATAATCTGTCGTCAGTGCCCGAAAAAACTGCCCCGCATGAAGCACAAGACAGTCCTGCGGCTGTATCCCCCTGTCTGTAAATAACTGCCGAAACACCTTATCCAGGCAGATCTCTGGATTTCCTTCATAGCTGCCGCCCATACACCTTTCCGCTGCGCTCCCAATGCTTGCAACTCTATTTCGGCACATACCTGCGCACTCCTGCTCTGCCTGCTGAATCTCTTTTTTCTGGATGCTGTGTGCACCATTACAGCACATGCCCGCGCACTTCTGCTCTGTCTGCTGAATCTCTTCTTTCTGGATGCTGTGTGCACCATTACAGCATATATACGCAGGCTCCTGCTCTATCCGCAAAATTTCTTCCTTCCGGATGACATTTCCATCATTACAACAAATGTCCCCCGCCTCCTGCTCTGCCCTGCGAACAAGCCTCTCATAAGCTTCCTTCAGTTCTCCCGGTTCATACCTTGCAGAGTAATATCCATAAAAAAGCGCCATTTTCTCCCAGACATCGCTGCGCTGTTCATCCGTATGAATATCAGCCAGCGTTCCATAAAAGTCAAAAATATAATTCTTATACATAGTCCTCCCATACTGTGCCGCCTTTTACCGGCCAATACCGTTACCGCTGCAATACCAGACCCGGATACATAATCCTCCTATCTAATGCTCCATCCGGGCAGAAATTAGAGTTTATCACAGCCTGATTCACGCCATTACTGCGTTAAAATTTCTAGCCG
>CANDMV010000119.1 GCA_947385875.1 uncultured Eubacterium sp.
GGAGCTGTCCCGTCTTCCGGTGACGTTGGAAGAATGCTTAGAAGCCCTTAGTATTCTGTTCGATACACAGGCGGCGAAGCCGCAGCGGCACCTTTAGCTTCCGGCATTCAGCCGGGGCGGACTGGGTGCCGCGACCGTACGGTGCCACAGCGTAAACACAGAATGCTTAGGGATTCTTAGCATTCTGGAAAAGTCACAGGAAGACGGGACAGCTCCCCTCACCCGGTGTCCGGGTATCCATAAATGTAACACCCTGTCTGAACTGTTACATCCAAAACGCGATTCTAATATTCAGCGCTAAGCAGAAAGTCAGCCACATGCATTGTCTTAATTCCCTTGTAATTTCCTCCTGCGGATTCATCTGTCCGAAGAACATATTTGGGATAATTATCGTGTATTTCAAGCAGACGGTCATACTCCCGCCTTTCCGTCTTTTCAGAGCGGATTTCCTGAGTGACCTGAACATAGATTTTTTCGTTTTGTCTTGCTGCCACAAAATCAATCTCACCATCTGTGGTTTTACCCACATTGACAGCATACCCCCGCCGACAAAGCTCCAAATACACGATATTTTCAAGGCTCGCCGCAAAGCTGTCAGCGTTATATCCGAGGACACTGTACCGCAGGGCAGTATCTGCAAGATAGAATTTTTCCTGTGTTTTCAGGATTTTCTTCCCTTGCAGGTCATACCGTGAACAGCGATGGAGCAGATATGCCTTTTCCAGCTTTTCCAAATAGCTATAGACCGTCTCATTATCAAGGGTTCGATGCTCTGATTTCAGATAGTCCGCAATCGACTTCGCAGAAAAAGTATTTCCGACGTTACTGAAAGTGTATTTTACAACACGCTCTAACTGGTCTGTTTTTCTAATCTGATTTCGTTTTACAATATCTGAATAAATCGTTGATTGGTATAGATCTCTGACAATCGTATAGATCTCATCCTGAGAATATTCCTGCAGATGGGCCGCCGGGAAACCTCCCAGACGGATATAGTCTGCAAGTTCTGTTTTGAAATCGCCGACAGCCGCATACGCCTCCTTAAACATCAGATATTCACGGAAGGATAATGTAAAAATACGAAAAGAAATATATCTTCCGGTAAGATATGTTGATATTTCAGAAGACATCATTCGAGAGTTTGACCCCGTTATATATAAGTCAACATCAAAATCCGATGCTATCGAATTGACCACCCTTTCCCAGCCATTAATTTCCTGCACTTCATCAAGAAACAAGTATGTCCTGCCATCAGGCGAAAGTCTCTCCTTTAACTGAGAATACATCTGCTTTGCTGTCATATCCTCATATTCCATGGAATCATAACGACAGCTGATGATACGCTCTTCCTGAACCTTCCGCTCTGTTTTCAGCTTTTCCCGAATCATTTTCAATATCGTTGATTTTCCGCAGCGTCTCACTCCCGTAAGTATCTTCACAAATGGAGCATCCACATAAGCCATTATTTTATCTACATATATTGGTCTGTAAATCATAATAATCACCTCCGCCTGCAAAACAGCATACTCCAACATTAGAAAAAAATCAATAATTTTTGCGGTTTATAACCGCAAAACAAAAAAATAAAGCCTTAACCATAAGATTAAAGCTCTACTTCTCTTCACTTCTATACAAAAATATTTAATATTTTCTGTGCTGGACAGATTTTTAAGAAACTGCCCTACGAGTATCCCCGGATCTTAATCGCTTCGCGATGAGACTTTCATAGTAAACCTATCTATCAAGCCTGCGTATTACTTTAGCCGGATTTCCCGCCACTACTGCAAAAGCCGGGACATCCTTCGTGACGACAGAGCCTGCCCCAATGACAGCATTATCTCCAATTGTAACACCGGAAAGCACCACACAGTTTCCTCCGAACCAGACATTGTCTCCAATCGTAATCGGTTCTCCATAGACATAATCTGCATTCCTCGTCTCTGCATCCATAGGATGATTGACCGTATACAGACATGTCTGCGGCCCCATCAGACAATTATCTCCGATCGTAATCGGTGCCGCATCCAGCATAACGCATTGAAAATTGGCAAAAAACTTTTTACCCACATGAATATGAAAACCATAATCACAGTGAAACGGCGGCTTGATAAAAATATCATCGCTGCAGCCGCCCAACAGCTCCTTCAACAGCTCCAGCCTCCGTTTCGGTTCTTCCTCTGTAGTAGCATTGAACGCATCTGCGAGCATACGTGCCCGCTTCTTTGCCGCCTTAATCTCTTCATCGCTGTTCCAGAATATCTGACCTGCTTTCATCCGCTCCATCTGAGTCATACTGCTAAGATCTTCATTCTCTAATACAGACGCTTCACCATTCTTATCGTTACAGCTTCGTTCCATACGTCCCCCATTACTGCAAAACTGCTTTATTCAGCCCGAACAAAATCAGCTCCTCGCCAATCCGTCCACGCTCAGTACAACACCGGATATATAAGAAGCTTTTTCCGATGCAAGAAATACAAACGCATTCGCAATATCCTCAGGCTCACCCATCCGGCGCAGCGGAATCTGCGCGATCATCGGCTCGATGATTTCCTTTGGCACAGCCTGCATCATGTCTGTATTTGTAATTCCCGGCGCCACAGCATTCACACGAATCCCTTTCGGCCCCAGTTCGCGCGCCAGTGAAAGCGTAAATCCATTGACTGCAAACTTAGAAGTCGGATACGCCACACCGCTCGGCTGTCCATAGACACTGACCATCGATGAAGTATTTAAAATTACTCCGCTTTTCTGCTCCTCCATATAACCGCAGACTGCTTTCGTACAATTATATACGCCCTTGATATTCAAATCCAGTACGCGTTCCATCACTTCTTCTGTATATTTGGAAAATGGGGTGCTCTCTGATACTCCTGCGTTATTCACCAAAATATCGATACGCCCATATTTCTCAGCTACTTTATCAAATGCTTCTTTCACCTTTGCATAATCAGATAAATCCGGCCAGATTCCCTCCACGGCAGCCTCTGGATGCGCTTCTTTCAGCTTAGCAACTGCACGGTCTGCTGTTTCCTGACGGCTGGCACACAATACCACGCTCGCTCCTTCTGCCAAAAACGCTTCTACTGTCGCATAGCCGATTCCTCTGCTGCCTCCTGTAATAATTGCTATTTTATTTTCTAAAAGCATTCTATCCTTCCTGCTATACAAAAATGTAACAGCTTTTCCTTTCCAAAAATATTATTTTCTGCCCTTTTTCAGGACAAATCCATGTTGCTTTTCACACTCCAGTCAAAAAGCGAAGGCACTGAAAAAGGACAATTTATCTGAATCAGAACACTATATATAGAAATATTTAAATGTGTACTATCTATATAGTGTATTGGCCTTGGCTAGAAACTAACTTTTCAGTGTCCTCTCAGAAAGCCGCTGTACTGCGAAAAGTAACGGCATCGGGATGATACTAAATGAATAACATTGACTGCAGAACAGCTGCTATTTTTTAGGGATCAGCTTCTCCTGCCCGCCCATATACGGCTGTAAAGCCTTCGGCACATTCACGCTGCCATCTTCATTTAAATTATTCTCCAAAAACGCAATCAGCATACGCGGCGGCGCAGCTACCGTATTATTTAATGTATGGGCAAAGTATTTTTCTTTCTTTTCCTTGCCTTTTTCATCCTTCACTTTTTTCTGTACACGGATTTTGAGCCTTCGTGCCTGCGCATCGCCCAGATTTGAGCAGCTGCCTACCTCGAAATATTTCTTCTGACGCGGAGACCACGCCTCCACATCACAGGACTTCACCTTTAAATCAGCCAGATCGCCGGAACAGCACTCTAATGTACGCACCGGAATATCCAGACTGCGGAATAAGTCCACCGTATTCTGCCAGAGCTTGCCATACCATTCCATAGACTCTTCCGGCCTGCATACGACAATCATCTCCTGCTTTTCAAACTGATGAATCCGGTATACGCCGCGCTCCTCTATGCCATGCGCGCCTTTTTCTTTCCGAAAGCACGGAGAATAGCTGGTCATTGTATACGGCAGATTTTCTTCCTCATTGATTGTATCGATGAATTTACCGATCATGGAATGCTCAGATGTACCAATCAGATAGAGATCTTCTCCCTCGATTTTATACATCATGGCATCCATTTCTTCAAAACTCATAACCCCGGTCACAACGCTGCTGCGAATCATAAACGGAGGCACACAGTAAGTAAACCCGCGGTCAATCATAAAATCCCTTGCATAAGAAATAACTGCCGAATGCAGCCTTGCAATATCACCCATCAGATAATAAAAGCCATTTCCAGCCACCTTTCCGGCTGCATCCAAATCAATGCCGTCAAAACGTTCCATAATGTCTGTATGATACGGCACCTCAAAATCAGGCACCACAGGATCTCCATATTTTTGTATCTCTACATTGCAGGAGTCATCCGGCCCGATCGGCACTGACGGGTCTATGATATTCGGAATGACCATCATTATGCTTGTCACCCGCTCCTGCAGCTCCTTTTCTTGTATCTCCAGCTCTTCCAGACGCTTAGCGTCCGCCGCTACCTGCGCCTTGACTGCTTCCGCCTCGTCCTTTTTCCCCTGCTTCATCAGTCCGCCAATCTGCTTGGAGAGCTGATTGCGGTTCGCGCGCAGGGCATCCGCTTCCTGTTTTGCACTGCGCGATTGCTCATCTAATGCTATCACCTCATCGACAAGCGGCAGTTTTTTTTCCTGATACTTATTTTTTATATTTTGTTTTACAATGTCTGGATTTTCTCTGACAAATTTAATGTCTAACATATCCATTCCTCCATGTTTGATGACTAAAATGATATTAAAGTTCCGTTCAACAGAGCCGTTTCATCTATTTTCACAAAACTGTAACATAATTATGGAAAAAATGCTCTTGTTTTGCAATAATTTCCCCAACCCCGCTTTGCTCGGTGATAAATCTGGTCGCAGCAGAGCTGTGGGGAATCAGACCCATGACGGATTGAACAATGCTTTTGTTTTGCAATAATATTAGATTATGGAAAACATTATTTTAACGGATACTTGGCTGTCAATGACTGTGTAATCGCCAATGCCTTGTCAGCAGCCGATTCTCCTTCTTTAATCATCATAGCAATCGCTTCTGCGATCTTGTCCATATCCTGTGTATTCATTCCTCTGGAGGTAACTGCCGGCGTGCCGAGGCGGATGCCGCTTGTAACTGTCGGCTTCTGCGGATCATTTGGAATCGTATTTTTATTTGCTGTAATATGCGCCAGATCCAGTCTTGCTTCCACTTCCTTGCCTGTCAGCCCGTCGCTTGTCAGATCAACCAGCATCAGATGATTGTCCGTGCCACCGGATACAATCTGTACGCCACGATCCATCAATCCCTTGCACAGCGCCTGTGCATTATCTATAATATTCTGCTGGTATACCTTAAAGGAAGGGTCCAGTGCCTCCTTAAAGCAGACAGCCTTTGCTGCGATCACATGCATCAGCGGCCCGCCCTGAATGCCTGGAAATACTGACTTGTTAAATTTATACTTTTTAGCAAGCTCGGCATCTCTGCATAAAATCATGCCGCCTCTAGGGCCGCGCAGCGTCTTATGCGTCGTAGTTGTCACGACATCTGCATATGGAATCGGCGATGGATGCAGTCCTGCAGCTACCAGCCCTGCAATATGCGCCATATCAACCATCAAATAAGCACCTACAGCATCTGCCGCTTCTCTGAATTTCTTAAAATCAATCGTTCTGGCATAAGCTGACGCACCTGCAATAATCATCTTCGGCCTGCATTCTTTTGCCGTCTCCATCAGCTTATCATAATCGATAAATCCTTCATCATTGACACCATAAGGAACGATATGAAAATACGTACCAGAAAAATTCACTGGGCTTCCATGTGTCAGATGTCCGCCATGATCGAGATTCATGCCCATGACTGTATCACCCGGCTGCATCATAGCAAACTGTACCGCCATATTCGCCTGAGCTCCAGAATGCGGCTGCACATTGGCATATTCACACCCGAACAGCTCTTTTGCACGCTCCCTTGCCAGCTCCTCTACCACGTCTACGCATTCACATCCGCCATAATATCTGTGTCCCGGATATCCTTCCGCGTATTTATTGGTCATCACGCTGCCCATTGCTGACATCACAGCCGGACTCACCCAGTTCTCAGATGCGATCAGCTCAATATGGGTGTTCTGCCTGTCCAATTCTGCCGTAATCGCAGCAGCCACTTCCTGATCTACGGATTGAATATCTTCTAACGTATACATAATTAAATAAACTCCTCTCTTTTATCCTTATTCACATTTTTACAACTTCACCGTCCACGAATAACTGATGATATTGTGCCAGATAAATCTACGAGAGTGCATGGCAAAAGCCATGGTGTACCGGCTGTATAAGTTTTTTCCCATGTGCTCTCAAGGATTTAGACAAGCAAGATGACCAGTTATTTAACAGACCAGCGCTTCATACAGTATAAAACAGCCCTGCCCAAAGACGGTCTTAGGAAGTTCTATCTTTATTCTATCAGGGTTAATTATATATGGATAAGCCGTCATTTTCAAGTATTAAATGAATGAATGCCTATTATAACACAATTTGTTACTTTTCACACCCAATGTCGTTAACTTAAGATCTTGCAACTATTCAGATAGGTTGTTACATATTGGCCGACCGAACGCCGGGAGAGGGAATCCGCCCGGTCTGTCGGCGTCCGTTCCAGAATGCAAGAAGCCCTGAGCATTCTGGAAAAGTCACAGGAAGACGGGACAGCTCCCCTCACCCGGCGTCCAGGTATCCATAAATGTAACACCCTATCGCTGTGCTGTGAAAAGCAGCCTCAATTCTAATGCCATTCTACCTCTGAAAATGTAATTTCTCCTGCTATTCGGTTGCTTTTCAGAGGATTAAGAGCGAAAATAGTCTAAGGAACTGTTAAGAAGCATCTAGAAAAACAACAGGAGGAACAACTGATGTCCAATATTGATAAGCAGAAATTCGGCACATTTATAGCCATGCTTCGTAAAGAAAAAGGGTATACCCAAAAGGAGTTAGCGAAACAGCTCTTTATATCTGACAAGGCTGTAAGCAAATGGGAAACCGCCGCAAGCGTCCCTAACATTGATCTGCTAATACCATTAGCAAATATATTAGGAGTTACAGTCACCGAGCTGCTGATGTGTGAACGCATGGAACAGGACAGCTCACTAAATACATTACAGGTTGAACAGGTTGTGAAGGCAGCTGTTTCATATTTAGACGGAGCACAGACAAGGGCATATCACACCAAAAGTAAATGGGGGCTTATATACATACTCTCTTTTATAACTGCCTGCCTTGAAACATTGTTTTCTTATAGAAACGGACACATAACGAATGGACTAATCATATCTGCCATTTTGGGCGCGAGCTTTGGAATATATTTTTGTTTTTTTGTTAAAGAAAGGCTGCCGGCCTATTATGATGAAAACCGTATCTGTGTATATACAGATGGATTATTTGAAATGAATCTCCCTGGCATTTCTTTAAACAACCGCAACTGGGGAAAAATATTAAAAGCCGGACGAATCTGGGCTGTATCACTCATGCTGGGATATCCTATCATCAGCTATATAGAAAGTCTTGTTTTTTCGGGAATCTGGCTGATGGCAGTCGATCTGCTTCTGAGCTTATTTCTTATTTTGGGAGGCTTTTTCATTCCTATTTATGCTGTCGGGAAAAAATATGAATAAAGATTCTTTTCAAACACGCTGAAATAAGGAATGCCCAGACATGATATAATAAACAAAAGGTGCCTGGAGAAGCTGCAGCAAGGGAATGTATTGCATAAAATAACCATTATTAGACACAAGCCGCCGGCCGACCAGGTGGATTCCCTCTCCCAGCTGTTTATGACAGGCATTATAGGAAGTTAGTTACTTTTTACACCCCAGCCAGAAAGCGGCTGTGCTGTAAAAAGTAACGGCATCCGGCCCATTGGAAGTTCGCCCTTGGCGAAGGGCCGGATGCATGACAGGCCATATTCTTTGGCCCTGACCAGACAGCGGGTGTCTGGTCAGGGTGTGAAAAGTAACGGAAGTTACTCATCGAAGCAAATGATACTACAAATTTATAGACTTTATGCTACAAATGTGTTATACTGATCTGCATAAAGAAAGGAGAGTGACAACATGACTGACAATGAATTGCTGCTTGCTATATCTAACTTATTTGACAGTAAATTAAAACCTATTAATAAAGAGGTTTCCGAGGTAAAAGACCGCCTAATAACTGTCGAAACCAATATGGCTGACATGAAATCCGAAATGGCTGACATGAAATCCGAAATGGCTGACATGAATAACAGGGTAAAAAATATTGAATATACTCAGGAAAATGAAATTATACCGCGGTTAAATACGATTGAATCCTGCTATACATCTACCTTCAACAGATATAAAGCCAGTGTAGAAGACCATGAAGCAATGAAACAGGATCTGTCTATTATTAAAAATGTGCTGATGGAGCATAGTGATAAATTAAGAAAAATTTCATAGTACATAACTATTCCTAAACTATTCCTGTCTCTACAATTTGAATACTCTCACTGAAAAAGGAGATCACTGCCTTACGCAGCAATCTCCTTTAAAATCTGCCCTAAATTTGCATAATCGCATCATAGAGTTCTGTCATCATTTTATTCAAATAAATGAAATTCCTCTGTCTAAAGGTTAACCAGCTAAGCTGTCTTCTTAGCTCTGCTTCCCTTCTTCACCTCAGCCGTTGACTTCTGACGAATCTTCATCTCATACCACAGCTCTGTCGCAATACAGATCGAGGAATACGTACCGCTGACAACCCCTACCATAAGCGGCAGTGCGAAATCTCTGATCGAAGTAACTCCAAAGATATACAGCAGCAGCACTATAACAAACGTCGTAATGGACGTATTAATCGAGCGTGACAATGTCTGTGTAATACTCCTGTTTGCGATCTCAGCCAGTTCACTCTGTGTCACCCTAGGGCGTGACTTCATATTTTCACGGATACGGTCAAAGGTAACGATCGTATCATTGATCGAGTAACCGAGTATTGTAAGCATAACCGCGATAAAGGTAGAGCCTACCGTAATACGCAGCAGCGCATAACAGGTCAAAACAACGAGTATATCATGAACCAATGCAATAATCGCACTGGAAGCAAATCTGAAATCACTAAATCTGAACCAGATGTAAATCAGCATCAGAATTACTGCAATTAAAACTGCCCAGACTGCGTCTGATGTCATTTCCTTACTAATCGTCTCGCTGACATTCTGATAAGAGATCGCCGAGCTTTCTACCGAATAGTTATCTTCAAAGATCTTTGCAAATGCCTCACGTTCAGAAAGCTCCAGATTGCGTGTCTTGAATACGACCTGTGTACTGTCCGCGATTTTCTGTACCTGCACTTCTGAGCTGTCCAGAGCTTCATTAATTAAAGGCACGATTTCTGAATCGATTTCTGCCAGCTCATAATTTTTGCCCAGATCTATCGTAGTGGATGTACCTCCTACAAACTCAAGGCTGTAATTAAACGCACCGTTGCCGCTGCCCGCATTCAGGCCTTCAGCAGCAAAACCAACTGCAATCGCTGCCACTGATAGAAAGAAAAATACATATCTCTTGGAAAGGAAGTCAATGACTTTATGCTCCTTTGCCGCGCCATAGTATTTTACATCTTTAAATCCGATGGCGTGAATCGCATACATCGAATAACGTGTGACAACCAGCGAGGTAAACATAGATAATAAGATACCGATTGCCAGCGTATAAGCAAACCCTTTTACTGTACCGGAACCTTTCATAGCTAAGACCGCAGCTGCAATCAGAGTCGTTACATTTCCGTCAATAATTGCCGACAGCGCCTTCTGATAACCGGTCTTAATCGCCGAGCCGGTAGATTTTCCAAGCGCCAGCTCTTCTTTGATACGTGCATTAATGACTACATTTGCATCCACTGCCATACCAATGCCCAGAATAATACCTGCAATACCCGGCAGAGTCAGTGTAACTTCAAACAAATAAATGACTGCTACTACTCCGGTAGAATATACCAGCAGTCCAAGCGTCGTTGCGACTCCTGCAATCCAGTAAAATGCAATCAGGAATACAATAATCAATGCCAGACCAATCGCAGCCGCTGTCAATGCCGTAGAGATCGCTTCTTCACCCAGTGATGCGCCTACAACCTGCGACGTCAGCTCTTCTAGTTCCAGTGACAGAGAACCAATACGGATCTGGGATGCCAGCGTCTCTGCTTCCTGAAACGAATCCATACCTTGAATCTGAGCCTTGCCGCCGGTAATCTTTGACCTTACATTTGGAGCACTGATTACTTCTCCATCATACACGATAGAAATAACCTGTCCTAAAAACTTTTCTGTCAGATCTGCGAATGTCACAGCCGCTTCATCTGTAAATGTCAGATTTACAACCGCCTGATTCGTACCCTTGTCATCTGCATATCCAGCCTGGGCATTTGCTATATCATCACCTGTCAATACTACGTTCCCGTCTGGATCCTGAAACTCTAAGGAACCCGGCGTACCAAGATCTTCCAAGATGTCATTAGCCTCTGTGACACCAGGAATGGCGACTATGATTCTGTCGCTGCCCTCTCTGGATACTGTTGCTTCTGTACTATAGCTTTCAACACGCTTCTGCAGCTTATAGACAGTATCACTGATTTCTTCTGCTGTTGCGTCTTTATCCATAATCTCATAAGTAATGCTGACGCCGCCTGCCAGATCCAGTCCGAGAATGATGTTCTGATTTTCACCTCTCCCGGATGGAGACAGAATAATGGATGCATAATATCCCAGTACAAGAATACATGCCAGCACTACGCAGAGTATCGCAACGCCTTTCCCTTTTTTCATTGTTTTATCCCTTCCTTAAAATGATATTTATATTAAGCTGAATTCACAGCCATTCCTCATTTCTGCTGCTTTATAGCTCCTTCTGCCTGCAGAGCAATGTCAGTCTTCCGCCTGCCTGCAGAGCCAATGTCAGCCTTCCGCCTGCCTGCAGAATCTGCAGAGCTTCACTCACCATCGACTTCCTGCTCCAGCCCCAGACAATCATCTCAGTGCGCAAGCGCCGCCTTTATCATAATTGCGCACTCCACACGCTTCTTCTGCAGTGCACAGCCGATCTCGTAAGCTTCATTGATGTTTCCATGAAAATTATATGCGTTTGCTGCACAGCCCCCGCTGCAGTAAAATCTCGCAAAACATTCCCTGCACTGATCTTTTGAATATACATTGCATTCTTTGAATGTATTACGTATGTCAGTATTTTTTATGCCATCAAACACATTGCCCATCAAAAAACCATCCTGTCCCACAAACTGATGGCACGGATACAAATCTCCCCACGGCGTCACCGCCAGATATTCCGTACCCGATCCACAGCCGGACAGCCGTTTTGCCACACATGGGCCGCCTTCCAGATCAATCATAAAGTGAAAGAACTGAAAACCGCATCCTTCTTTTTCCCGCCGTATCATCTCTTTTGCCAGAGCATCGTACTCTTCATACAGCTTCGGCAGGTCTTCCTCCCTGATAGCATAATCATCCGACTCCTGCGCCACAACCGGTTCTACAGAGATCTGCTTAAATCCAAGATCCGCCAGATGCAGCACATCTTTCGAAAAATCCAGGTTATGATGGGTAAATGTACCCCGTACATAATACCGATCCTGATGCCTGCTTTCGGCAAATTTCTGATATTTTGGAATAATCAGGTCATAGCTGCCAGCCCCATTTGGAAACGGACGCATTCGGTCATTGACCTCTTTCCTTCCGTCAATACTTAATACCACATTCGACATTTCCCGGTTCGCGAATTCCATGATTTCATCATTCAGCAAAACCCCGTTCGTGGTAAGCGTGAAGCGAAAATTTTTATTGTGAAGCTTTTCCTGGCTCCGCCCGTAAGCTACCAGGTCTTTTACTACCTGAAAATTCAAAGTCGGCTCACCGCCAAAAAAATCCACTTCCAGATTTCTTCGGCTGCCGGAATTCGCTATTAAAAAATCCAATGCCGCCCTGCCGACTTCATAGCTCATCAGCTCACGGTGACCATGATATTCTCCTTCTCCAGCAAAACAATAACGGCAGGACAGATTACAGTCATGTGCAATATGCAGGCAGAGTGCCTTTACAACTGTCGGCCTGTTCGCAAAGCCGCTGCTGAATTCCTTGTAATAATCCTCATATTCATCCGGGCTGAATAATTCTCCTGCATTCTTAAGTTCTGAGATCTCCTCCAGAGCCTCAAGCACTTCCTCTTTCGAATACTTGTCCTTTAATAATTGGGTGATCTCTTTTGCAGAATGCTCTTCATATAATGGAATCACATCATAGACTACATCATCTACGACATGGACTGCCCCGCTGTTCACATCTAAGACAATCGAATAGCCGTTATTCTTATATTGATGAATCTGATAATTGTGACACTTTTGCTGATCCAACAATAAGTCCTCCTTACTATGCAGCCATTCACAGGCATGCCCATAAACAGCAGCTTTCTCCCCTGATCCGTCTTCAATCCACTTATTTTACGCAGATTACACGAATATATAAAACGCACAAATGACCGCACGCTGCGCGAACGGTCTTTTAAATGCTCATGTCCACGTGCTTTTCAATCGCACGTCTATAATTTACAGAATAGAATTACTGAAAACCGGCAACTATTTATTCTGCTCGCAGGTCTGATTTCCCACTGTACAAGATGTCTTACATGCTGACTGGCAGGATGTCTGACATTCTCCGCAGCCGCCTTTCTTTACAGTATTCTGTAATTTTTTCGTATTTAAAGTCTTAATATGCTTCATAATGATTTCTCCTTTCAATGTGTTCTTATAAATATTTTATAGCTGTCAATTTACGCGTATTTTAGTATAACATATCTTCCTCTATAAGGAAAGCTTTTTTTAGCTTTTTTTCGATAAGTCAGCTTACCATCCCCCCTGCCATACCGGATAAAGTACACAGCACTGCTGTCGTCAGCATATGAACGAGCTGGCCGTTCAATCCACGGTTTACCGCCAGATTGCCCAGCAGCAGCACTGCAAAATAAAATGCTCCTACGCACAGTCCCCATAGATATTTCTTTCTTTTCTTTTTTTTACCGATCAAAAATCCGCCGGCAAAGCACGATACAATATACGTTGCTATAATACCGATACTGACAGCCCCGTCCGAAAGGTCAATGCGGCTTATAAGCGCTGCGAGAATGACCAGAAGAATCCCCGTAATGATATACATAGCCACCAAATCAATCAAAATCGGCATCGAGCTGCTTTTTTCCATTTCTGTCTTATCCATACCCATATTCCATTCGCCTCCCTGTTGAAAGTATGATACACTGAATCAGCAGAACAGCAACCCAGCGTACAATACATCGGTTTTGCTTTGTCCTAATTTAGTATATGAATGGAACTGTATCGATATGCATATCAATTCTATTTTTAATATGAAGTCTAATTTCTGCCTGAATGGAGCGCTTTAATCTTCTACTTTTATAGATAAATTCTCAAAGATCTCCACTGGAACCGCTTCACTGAAGTGATATTGTTCCACTAAATCTGCTTCAAATCCATAGACAGATACCATATTCTTTTCCGGATCAACGATCCAATATTCCCTGACGCCTGCATTATGATATAAAAGCATTTTCTTTATATAATCTCTAGGCTTGCTGCTTGGCGAGACAATCTCAATCACCCAGTCCGGTGCTCCATGACAGCCTTTTTCATCAAGCTTCGAAACATCGCAGATTATAGATATGTCCGGTTCCAGATATGTTTCATCATCGTCATTTAAAAATACGGCAAAAGGCGCAGCTAATACCTGACAATCGCCCTGCATATTTTTAATATACGAGGATATAGCATTAGATAAGTTCATGCTTATTCTTTGATGCGTCCAGCTCGGCGGAGCCATGCTGTAAATTTGCCCGTCAATCAATTCTGCCCGTGTTCCATCAGGCAATGCATAAATATCTTCAATCGTATAAAATTTCCCTTCTTCTATAGCTGCATCCATATTTTCACCTGTCTTCTAATCAAAATTTAATACTAATTCATCAATTAATTCTAATCATTTACTTTTTATTGTTAGATAACAATTATTATAGCATATGTTCAGATGCAGCTCTAGAGCGTGTTTGAAAAATCAAAACTTTTGTTCATTTTAACCAAATAAGTAT
>CANDMV010000120.1 GCA_947385875.1 uncultured Eubacterium sp.
TTTAGCTTCCGGCCTTAGGCCGGGGCGGACTGGGTGCCGCGACCGTCCGGTGCCATAGCGTAGATGCAGAATACTTAGGGCTTCTTAGCATTCTGTAAAAGTCGCAGGAAGACGGGACTGCTCCTCTCACCCGGCGTCCGGGTATCCACAAATGTAACACATTATCTGAATGGTTACAAAATCTTAAGTTAATGACATTGTTTCACATCCTAGCCAGACACCTGCTGTCTGGTCAGGGCAAAGATGTGGCCTGCCATGCATCCGGCCCTTCGCCAAAGACGAACTTCCAATAGGCCGGATGCCGTTACTTTTTACAGCATAGCCTCTTTGGCTGGGGTGTGAAAAGTAACGCAAATAGCTAAACTAACATTTAGTAAATCGTAATTGACTAAATAAAGGCATGGTAGTATAGTAAAAATAATGAGAACATAATGATAGAGTCTGCAAAATCGGAATATTTAATTACAGTTAGATGATACAATACAGAATGGAGGCAGGAGCATGTTCATTGGCAGAGAGCGGGAGCTGACTTCCCTGAATACGTTATACAAAACAGATAAGTTTGAATTCATAGTTATATATGGACGGCGCCGAGTGGGAAAGACGGCACTGATTAATCAGTTTATCAGTGATAAAAAGGCGATTTATTTTATGGGCGTAGAGAGTAATGAAAAGCAGAATCTGGAAAATTTCAGTAAAACAATTTTGGATTATGGCTCAGGAATGTATAAAGATACCGTCTTTCTGTCTTTTCAGGCTGCATTAGAGCATGTGTTTCGGCTTGCTGAAAAAGAGCGGATGATTTTAGCTATTGATGAATATCCTTATGTGGCGCGTTCTTCGAAGAGCCTGGCATCCACTTTTCAGCTTCTGATAGACAGATTTAAGGAGCATTCAAAGCTGATGTTAATCCTCTGCGGCTCGTCTATGTCTTATATGGAAGATCAGGTGTTGGCTTATAAAGCTCCGTTATATGGACGGCGAACGTCGCAGATGAAGATCCTGCCTTTTGATTTTGCTCAGACATGCCGATATTTCAAAAATTTTTCGAATGAAGATAAGGCTGTGATTTATGGCATGACCGGCGGCACACCGCAGTATCTGCGTTCAATGGATGACCGTCTGAGTATAGAGGACAACATTAAAAATACATTTTTGAATCCAATTTCTTCTCTTTTTGAAGAAACGGAGAATCTGCTAAAACAGGAGGTGCGCGAACCGGCGCTTTATAATGCTATCATTACAGCTGTTGCGGCTGGTGCTTCCCGTATGGCGGAGATTGCTGCGAAGGTGGGTGAAAGTACGAGTGTCTGTGCTACTTACCTCAATAACCTGATGGCTCTTGGGCTTATAAAAAAAGAAGTGCCTTATGGTGAAAAATCAGCCCGGAAAACAATTTATGCGATCGATGACTATATGTTTCGGTTCTGGTATCGGTTTGTGCCGGAAAATTATTCTATGATTGTTCGGGGAGGGGCTGAGTTGGTCTATAGACGCATAGAGCCCAATCTGCCAGATTATTTGGGAAAAGTATTTGAGGAAATCTGCCGGCAGTATCTTTGGAAGCTGCTGCTGGATGGAGAAGCTCCCATAGATTTTCACGACCTTGGACGCTGGTGGGGTACAGACCCTGGTACTCATAGTCAAACAGAAATTGATATTATGGGGACTTCAGATAAAAACACAGCTTTATTTGCAGAATGTAAATGGACGAATGAAAAAGTGGATACAAGTGTGTTAAAGACGCTGGCAAAACGGAGTCAGTTATTCCATTATGAACAAATACAGCTGATTTTGTTTGCAAAAAAAGGGTTTACCAGAGGCTGTATTGGGACAGCGGATGAGATGGGCAACGTGATGCTGGTGACATACGATGACATTATGAAGAAAATGGAAGTATGATGGAGGGATATCCATGTGCTGTCTGCTTGTTTCTTTTATGTACAATTTAGACACAATTCAAAAAAACAGCATAAATACTACTTAATAATATTAGGAATTTCAAAATCAGCGCACCATATTTCGAACATAAATCATAAAAAATTAAATTCAATTTATTAAAAATTCAGACAATTTTGTTTAAATAGATTAAACGTCTAATTATCTGACAATATGGAAGAATCCGTATATTTACTTCGCTAAAAAAAAGTTGTATAGTTTTATCAGCAAAATTTTTAATAAGCCAGAGGCCGTTAATTTAAATGCGACGAAAGGCATATTGTATAAAAAACGTTCCACACTATGTAAGACCAGACCTACAGAAAGGAAGAAAGACTATGACAAAGATCACATACAACGAAAGCGATGCAAAGCCTATGGGCATGTATGATCCCCGCTTTGAGCATGACAGCTGCGGCATTGGTGCGGTTGTCAATGTAAAGGGGATAAAAAGCCATGAAACAGTAGTAAATGCGCTAAAGATCGTAGAGAATCTGCAGCACCGGGCAGGAAAGGATGCAGAAGGAAAGACCGGAGACGGTGTAGGCATTCTGCTGCAGATATCTTATAAATTTTTCTCGCAGGCGTGCAGACCGCTCGGTATTCAATTAGGCGGAGAGAGAGAATTCGGCGTAGGCATGTTTTTCTTTCCGCAGGAAGAGTTTAAGCGGCGGCGGGCGATGAAGATGTTCGAAGTCATCGTAAAAAAGGAAGGCATGGAGTTTTTAGGCTGGAGGAAGGTGCCGACAGACCCAGGCAGGTTAGGGAAAAAGGCGATCGACTGTATGCCGTATATCATGCAGGGTTTTGTGAAGCGTCCGGCGGATGTGGATGCGGGACTCGCGTTTGACCGCAGGCTGTATATTGTGCGGCGCGTGTTTGAGCAGTCGAATGATTTTACTTACGTCTGCTCGCTGTCAAGCCGTACGATTGTATACAAAGGTATGTTTTTGGTAGACCAGCTGCGAATGTTTTTCGCAGACCTGCAGGATATTAATTATGAAAGCGCGATTGCGACCGTGCATTCCAGATTTTCCACGAATACCAATCCGAGCTGGGAGCGTGCGCATCCAAACCGGTTTATCGTACATAATGGGGAGATTAATACGATCCGCGGTAACGTAGACAAGATGTTCGGCCGTGAGGAAAATATGACATGCGGCGCGCTGGATGCGGATTTATCCAAGGTGCTTCCGGTAGTAAACGCGGAAGGCTCCGATTCTGCGCAGCTGGACAATACGCTAGAGTTTTTAGTGATGAGCGGTATGCCGCTGCCTCTGGCGGTTATGATTATGATTCCAGAGCCTTGGTCGCACAATGATACGATGACACAGAAAAAAAAGGACTTTTATCAGTATTATGCCACGATGATGGAGCCTTGGGACGGCCCTGCGTCTATTTTGTTCTCTGACGGAGATGTGATGGGCGCGGTGCTCGACCGTAACGGCCTGCGGCCGTCCAGATATTATATTACTGACGATGACCAGCTGATTTTATCTTCTGAGGTCGGGGTATTGGACATAGCGCCTACGAAAATCGTGAAAAAAGACCGTCTTAGACCGGGCAAAATGCTTCTGGTGGATACTGTGGCAGGAAGGATGATTGGAGACGATGAAATCAAAGAATACTATGCGCTCCGTCAGCCTTACGGAGAATGGCTCGACCGCAATCTGGTAGAGCTTAGCGAGTTAAAAATACCGAATGAGCGCGTACCGGAGTTTACAAAAGAGGAACGCCAGAAAATGCAGCGCGCATTTGGCTATACCTATGAATCCATGAAAGAGGTTATTCTGCCGATGGCGCTAAACGGCGGCGAGTCAACGAGCGCGATGGGTATCGATATACCGCTGGCTGTGCTGGCAGACGATCATCAGCCGTTATTTAACTATTTCAAACAGCTGTTTGCACAGGTCACGAATCCGCCGATTGACTCGATTCGTGAAAAGGTCGTTACCTCCACCTGTGTTTATATCGGGGATGACGGCAACTTATTAGAAGAGCGGCCGGAAAACTGTCAGGTGTTAAAGGTCAATAACCCGATTCTGACGAACACGGATTTGATGAAGATACGCGCGATGAAGGTCGAGGGATTCCGGGTGGCAGAGATTCCGATGATTTATTATAAAAATACGAGCCTGGAGAAGGCAGTAGACCGTCTGTTTTTAGAGGCAGACCGCGCATATCGAAACGGTGCGAATATTTTGATTCTTTCTGACCGCGGCGTAGATGAGAATCATGTGGCGATTCCGTCTCTCTTGGCGGTCGCTGCGCTGCATGAGCATCTGGTAGTTACGAAAAAGCGTACCTCGCTGTCTCTGATTCTAGAGTCCGGCGAGCCGCGTGAGGTGCATCATTTTGCGACGCTGCTGGGATATGGAGCCAGTGCAGTCAATCCGTATCTGGCTCATGAGACAGTCAGGGAGCTGGTGGAGCTAAAGATGCTGAATAAGGATCCTTATGCCGCTGTTGATGATTATAATCTGGCAGTGACATCCGGCATTGTGAAAATCGCTTCCAAGATGGGGATTTCTACGATACAGTCTTATCAGGGCGCTAAGATCTTTGAAGCAGTCGGCATCGATAAATCGGTGATTGATAAATATTTTACAAATACTGTGAGCCGCATCGGCGGTATTACATTAAAAGATATAGAAAATGACGTAGACCATCTGCATTCGCTGGCATACGACCCGCTCGGTCTGGAAGTGAATGAATCTTTAGATTCGAAAGGCCGCCATAAGATGCGTAGCGGTGCAGAGCAGCATTTATACAATCCGGCAACCATTCATATGCTGCAGAAATCTACCCGCATGGGCGATTATGAGCTGTTTAAAAAGTATGTAGACTTAGTCAATGCAGAGGAAAAGGATGCTTATATCCGCGGCATGTTTGAGTTTAATTTCCCTGAAAAAGGAATTCCGATTGAAGAAGTAGAAAGCGTGGATTCGATTGTGACCAGATTTAAAACAGGGGCGATGTCCTATGGCTCGATTTCACAGGAAGCTCATGAGACACTTGCAGTGGCGATGAATATGCTTCACGGCAAGTCCAATACTGGTGAAGGAGGCGAGAGCATTGAACGACTGACGATCGGACGCGACGGACTGAATAAATGTTCTGCCATCAAGCAGGTAGCTTCAGGCAGGTTTGGCGTAACCAGCCGTTATCTGGTCAGCGCGCAGGAAATACAGATCAAAATGGCACAGGGTGCGAAGCCGGGCGAAGGCGGACATCTGCCGGGCAAAAAAGTATATCCGTGGATTGCAAAGACGAGGCTTTCTACGCCGGGCGTATCGCTGATTTCACCGCCGCCGCATCATGACATCTATTCGATCGAGGACTTGGAGCAGCTGATATATGATTTGAAAAATTCGAACCGTGCAGCCCGGATTTCAGTGAAGCTGGTATCTGAAGCAGGTGTCGGCACGGTTGCGGCAGGTGTCGCAAAAGCGGGCGCGCAGCTGATTTTGATCTCCGGCTATGACGGAGGAACCGGTGCAGCACCGCGCAGTTCGATTCATAATGCGGGGCTGCCGTGGGAGCTTGGGTTATCCGAAACACATCAGACGCTGATTATGAATGGACTGAGAAATAAAGTCCGTATAGAGACAGACGGCAAGCTGATGACCGGGCGGGATGTGGCAATCGCTGCTCTGCTTGGAGCGGAGGAATTTGGCTTCGCGACAGCGCCGCTGGTAACGATGGGATGCATTATGATGCGTGTATGCAATCTGGACACCTGTCCAGCAGGCATTGCCACACAGAATCCGAAGCTTCGGAAAAGATTTGAAGGAAAGCCGGAATATGTCGTAAACTTCATGAGGTTTATTGCGCAGGACCTGCGTGAAATAATGGCAAAACTGGGCGCGCGTACTCTGGATGAGCTGGTCGGCCGCAGTGACCTGCTGCGGATTCGGGACGATTTAACTGAACGCCAGAAAGAAATCGACTTGTCAAAAATATTAAACAATCCATTTGCAGACAGCAAAACTAAAGTTATCTTTGATGCGACAAAGGTTTACGATTTTCAGCTGGAAAAATCAAAAGATGAGAAAGTGCTGCTAAAACAGCTGCAGAGTGCGCTGACCTCTAGGACAAAGCGCAGCATTAACATAGAGGTGACGAATACTGACCGTGCGTTTGGCACGATTTTCGGTTCTGAGATTACGAAAAGGTATCCGGATGGTCTGGAAGAGGACAGCTATATTGTAAAATGTACCGGTGCAGGCGGGCAGAGCTTTGGGGCGTTTATTCCAAAAGGACTGACACTTGAGCTGATTGGAGATTCTAACGATTATTTTGGCAAAGGGCTTTCCGGCGGCAAGCTGGTAGTCTATGCACCGACAGGCGTGCGGTATAAAAAAGATGAGAATATCATTATCGGAAATGTAGCGCTGTATGGCGCTACAAGCGGAAAGGCGTTTATCAGTGGTGTAGCCGGAGAGCGGTTCTGTGTGCGTAATTCCGGGGCGAATGCAGTCGTAGAAGGTGTCGGTGATCATGGCTGCGAATATATGACCGGAGGACGTGTCGTTGTCCTGGGGAGTACCGGAAAAAATTTTGCGGCAGGTATGAGCGGCGGGATTGCATATGTGCTTGATGAAGATAACGATTTATATACAAGGCTTAACAAAGGAATGGTATCGTCAGAAGAAATCACTTCCAAATACGATGTGTTGGAGCTGAAGGAAATGATCGAAGAGCATGTAAAGCTTACCAATTCGGAGAAAGGAAAGCTGATTTTAGATCATTTCAGCGAGTATCTGCCGAAATTTAAAAAGATCGTGCCGCATGATTATAAACGCATGATGCTTGCAATTGTCCAGATGGAAGAAAAAGGACTAAATGCAGAGCAGGCGCAGATCGAAGCATTTTATGCGAACGCAGGAAGATAGGAGGGAAACGAAATGGGAAAACCAACTGGATTTATGGATTATGAGAGAAAGACGGGTGCTGTTTTGGCACCAAAAGACCGTATTAAGGATTTCCATGAGTTTCATACCCCGCTTACGAGAGAGGAACAGCAAAAGCAGGGTGCCAGATGCATGGAATGCGGCGTGCCGTTCTGCCAGGCAGGTATGATGATCGAAGGCATGGCAAGCGGATGCCCGCTGCATAACCTGATACCGGAGTGGAATGATTTAGTCTATTCCGGCAACTGGGAACAGGCGTACAGCCGCCTGATGAAGACAAATAATTTCCCAGAGTTTACATCCCGCGTATGTCCGGCGCTGTGTGAAGCAGCCTGCACATGCGGTCATTATGGAGAGGCGGTAACGACGAAGGAAAATGAATACGGCATTATTGAATACGCTTATGAAACCGGGCTTGCAAAAGCACATCCGCCGAAAGTGCGTACCGGAAAGCGTGTGGCTGTAGTAGGTTCCGGGCCCTCCGGGCTTGCGGCAGCAGACCAGCTGAATAAGCGCGGACACCATGTGACAGTCTATGAGCGTGACGACCGTATCGGCGGCTTATTGATGTACGGTATTCCAAATATGAAGCTGGAAAAATCTGTGATTGACCGTAAAATCGAGATTATGAAAGACGAAGGCGTGGAATTTGTAACAGGCGTAAATGTCGGGAAAGACGTAAAAGCTTCTAAGCTGTTAAAAGAATATGACAGGGTGATTCTGGCCTGCGGAGCGAAAAATCCTAGAGACTTAAACGCACCAGGTCGTGATGCAAAAGGAATTTATTTTGCAGTCGATTATTTAAGCGAAGTGACAAAGAGCCTGCTGGATTCAGATTTGACAAACAAAAAATATGTGCCTACGAAGGGAAAGCATGTAGTAGTCATCGGAGGAGGAGATACCGGAAATGATTGTGTCGGCACAAGTATCCGGCTTGGCGCGGCATCGGTAACACAGCTTGAGATGATGCCGAAGGCGCCGGATAAGCGCAGGGCCGACAATCCGTGGCCAGAATGGCCGAAGGTCTGCAAGACAGATTATGGCCAGGAGGAAGCGATCGCGGTATTTGGACACGACCCGCGTATTTATCAGACAACGGTAAAAGAATTCCTCAAGGATAAAAACGGCAGCTTAAACGGCATTATAACCGTCCGGTTGGAAAATAAAAGAGATGAAAAGACCGGGCGCATGGTGATGTCGGAGGTAGCAGGCAGTGAGAAAAAGCTTCCTGCGGATATTGTGCTGATTGCTGCCGGATTTTTGGGAAGTGAAAAATACGTGACGGATGCATTCGGCGTATCGCTGGATCAGCGGACAAATGTGAAGACAAAAGATGGAAAGTATCAGACAAGTGCGCAGAATGTGTTCGTATGCGGAGATCTGCATAGGGGACAGTCGCTGGTGGTATGGGCGATTCGAGAAGGCAGGGAGGCTGCTGCAGAAGTGGATTTGAGCCTGATGGGGTATACGCCGATTTAAAGACTGTGTGCTGTAGGGTAACATTACTCTATACTGCACAACCGTATTCTTTGGCCATAATTATGCAGCGAGTGTTTGCCAGAGTATGAAAAATAATTCGGTGTAACAGTTTAGATAGAATGTTACATTTTGGCTATGTTGACGTTGGAAGAGGGAATCTTCCCGGCCTGCCGCCTGTTTTTCGAGCAGAATGCAAGAAGCCCTAAGCATTCTGCAGTATACACTGTGGCACCGGACGGTCGCGGCACCTAGTCCGCCCTGACTGAATGTCAGTAGCTAAAGGTGCCGCTTCGGCTTCGCCGCCTGTTTTTCGAGCAGAATGCCAAGGGCTTCTAACATTCTTCCAAAGCCGCCTGCAGGCCGGGAAGATTCCCTCTCCCAACTGTTTATTGCAAGCATTACGTGAAATCATCTATATGTAACGGCTGTATCAGAGAATTATCAAAGATCTATAGTTTGCAGTTCACAGTTTAGAGTTCTGCCGCAGTGTTTATAGTCTTGGCTGAGAAGCCTGCCAAAAACAGCTCCCCTCGCCCGGCGTCCGGGTGTGAAAAGTAACATACGGTAACAATTTATATTACGTAATTATTACAAAATGTTGACAGTTTTACATAATATTGCTATAATATAACAAATTTACGAAGATTAGATTCCTATCTAGACCTAATTTGCAGCTAGTTAGGATATATAGACACCGACCGCTGGCTTGCCATATAGATGACAGCTGATGAAGGCGGCATGGCAGATTTGGTATCGTTCATAAAAACAGCAGATAACTCAATAGCAGGAGGATATTATGAAATTCAGATTTGTAAAACTGAGTATATTATTTTGTACAGCTATGATGACAGTAGTAGGCAGTAGCCGGATGTCTTCCCAGGCTGCTTTGATTCAGGCAGGAATCAGTGCTTCTTTTACGGACAGCATTAATGAAAGCACAAAAACGCCGATTACAGACAAAAAAGATTTAACTGCAGAAACAGTGAAACAGACAAAGACTCTGTCGAAAGCATCAAAGGGAAAGAAAAACGCTTCAAAATCTATCAAAAGCATAAATAGAAAAGCAGCAGATGACGGAACAATCTGCGGATATAAAAATCTGGGAATTGCGAATGTCGATAATTATTTGAATATCCGCGCAGAAGCAGGAGAAAATGCCAAAATCGTAGGCAAACTGCCGGCAGATGCAGGATGCGAGATTTTAGATTCAAAGGATGGATGGTACTATATTCGTTCCGGCAAGGTAAGCGGTTATGTAAGAAGCGACTATATCATTACCGGCGATGCGGCAGAAAAATTAGCAGAAGATCTGAAGAAACTGATTGCGACAGTAAATACTGTTACCGTATACATACGTGAAAAACCAAATACAGACTGTACGATTCTTACCATTGTTACCGCAGATGAAGAGCTGGAGGTAGTAAAGGAAGGTGAAGAATGGATTGAAGTAAAGCTGGATGATGAAAACGGTTATGTCAGCGCACAGTATGTAGATCTTTCTGAAGAATTGAAAAAGGCGATGGTCTTTACAGAATCATCTTCTGGTTCAAATGGTGTTTCTGACACAAAATCTTCACTTGTACAGACTGCTTTAAGCTATGTGGGACACCGTTATGTCTGGGGCGGGACAAGCCTTACCAATGGTGTCGACTGCTCTGGCTTTACAATGCAGATTATGGCAAAATACGGCATATCCCTGCCGCATTCTTCCAGAGGACAGGCAGGCTATGGCAGGAGCGTGAGTACTTCCGAGCTGCAGCCGGGCGATCTGATCTTTTACGGCAGCGGCGGTTCTATCAGCCATGTAGCGATTTATATTGGAAATGGGCAGATTGTCCATGCCAGCAACAGCCGTGACGGGATCAAGGTATCGAATGCATTTTACCGTACACCGATCTGCTGCAGGCGTATGTTCTAGTGAAAGCTAAGCTTAAGGCTATGCGTTCGCTGTTAAGTCCGTAATAGATATAAATATAAAAAAATTGTTTACAATAACTTTTCAGTGTGGTATATTGGAAAAGCATGAATGAGCCCGTATTCGGTAGATGGAGTCTCCGACCTTTTACTGAGTATCGTGCATTTTGGGCGATTATAAAATAATGGAGGACATTAAAATGTTATCAAAGGAAAAGAAAGAGAAAATTATCGCAGAGTATGGAAAGAAGCCTGGCGACACCGGTTCACCGGAAGTACAGATCGCTCTCTTAACAGAACGTATTAACGAGCTGACAGAGCATTTAAAGGTGAATCAAAAAGATCATCATTCCAGAAGAGGACTTTTGAAAATGGTCGGCCAGAGAAGAGGATTATTGGCATATCTTAAGAAGTGTGATATTGAAAGGTATCGTACTTTGATCAAGCGTTTGGGCTTAAGAAAATAGTTCTGTGTGAAAAGAGGGCGGATATTTTCCGCCCTTTTTTAGGGCTGGCAGACTAGAATCGATTGGGGGATTGATCGAAATATCACAGCCAATCAATTAAGGAGAAAAAATATGTATAAAAGTTATTCTATGGAAATAGGCCATAAGACACTTACAGTGGAAATAGGCCGTGTCTGTGCTCAGGCTAATGGCGCTGCGCTGATGCGGTATGGAGAGACGACTGTGCTTTCTACTGCGACGGCATCGGACAAGCCGAGGGATGGCGTAGATTTCTTCCCTTTAAGTGTGGAATATGAAGAAAAGCAGTATGCAGTGGGCAAGATTCCGGGAGGATTTAATAAGCGTGAAGGAAAGGCATCCGAGAATGCTGTCCTGACGTCGCGTGTTATCGACCGTCCGATGCGCCCGCTTTTCCCAAAAGATTACCGGAACGATGTGACATTGAATAATATGGTTATGAGTGTAGACCCGCAGTGCCGTCCGGAGATTACAGCGATGCTTGGTTCCGCGATTGCAGCCAGTATTTCGGACATTCCGTTTAGCGGCCCGTGTGCGATGACGCAGCTGGGCATGGTGGACGGACAGTTTATTGTTAACCCTTCCCAGCAGGAATGGGATGAAGGAGACCTGCAGCTGACAGTAGCATCTACGATGGAAAAAGTCATCATGATCGAGGCCGGAGCGAATGAAGTGCCAGAGGATAAAATGCTGGAAGCGATTTATCTGGCACATGATATTAATCAGACGATCAATGCTTTTATTAATAAAATCGTAGAAGAAGTCGGCAGACCAAAGCATGAATACACCAGCTGTGCGATTCCGGAAGAAATGTTTGCAGCAATGAAAGAAATCGTAACACCTGCTGAGATGGAAGATGCTGTATTTACTGACCAAAAGCAGGTGCGCGAGGAAAATATTCGTAAAATTACTGAAAAATTCGAAGAAGCATTTGCAGAAAATGAGGAATGGCTTGCGGTTCTTGGCGAAGCAGTATATCAGTATCAAAAAAAGACCGTGCGCAAGATGATTTTAAAAGACCGTAAGCGTCCAGACGGCCGTGAAATTAATCAGATTCGTCCGCTGGCAGCTGAAATAGACCTGATTCCAAGAGTGCATGGTTCTGCGATGTTTACAAGAGGACAGACGCAGATTTGTGATATTGTAACACTGGCTCCGCTGTCAGAAGTGCAAAAAGTAGACGGTTTAGATGAAAATATTGTAGTCAAACGGTATATGCATCATTATAATTTTCCATCCTATTCTGTGGGCGAGACAAAGCCGTCCAGAGGGCCGGGACGTCGTGAGATCGGGCATGGCGCGCTGGCAGAAAAGGCGTTGGTTCCAGTACTGCCTTCGATTGAAGAGTTCCCATACGCAATCCGTGCAGTATCAGAGACATTTGAATCTAACGGCTCCACATCTATGGCATCTACATGTGCTTCCTGCATGTCTTTAATGGCAGCAGGCGTGCCGATTAAAAAGATGGTGGCAGGTATATCCTGCGGTTTGGTAACGGGGGATACAGATGACGACTATGTCGTTCTGACAGACATTCAGGGTCTGGAAGATTTCTTTGGAGATATGGATTTCAAAGTAACAGGAACACATGACGGCATTACCGCAATCCAGATGGATATTAAAATTCACGGTCTGACACGTCCAATCGTAGAGGAAGCGATTGCAAGGACGAGAGAAGCAAGGCTGTATATTATGGATGAGGTCATGTCCAAAGCAATCGCTAAGCCACGGGAAGAAGTAGCTCCTTATGCGCCAAAAATAATTCAGATTCAGATCGACCCGATGAAAATCGGCGACGTAGTCGGACAGCGCGGCAAGACAATCAACGAGATTATTGAGCGTACCGGCGTGAAAATCGATATTACGGATGATGGTGCGGTATCTATATGCGGCACAGACCGGGCGATGATGGATAAGGCCGTTGAGATGATTGAGATCATAACGACAAATTTTGAGGCGGGCCAGATCTTTAAGGGCAAAGTAGTCAGCATTAAAGAATTCGGCGCGTTCATTGAATTTGCACCTGGCAAAGAGGGTATGGTTCATATTTCAAAGCTGACCAAAGGCAGGATCAATCATGTGGAAGATGTACTGACACTTGGAGATATCGTGACTGTCGTGTGCCTTGGCAAAGACAAAATGGGACGCGTCAGCTTCAGCATGAAAGATGTTCCTAAATCGAAATAATAATTTGTATATATGCTGGAACGAAAGCGAAAATGCATGTGGTCTTTCACTTTTTTTATATTCAGGTCATATGATAATAATAAAAAGCGGGATTGCGTGTTATGGACAGGGTTCGTAATTTAATACACTGCGACAGAGTGCACCGGCTGGGATATACGGGCCGGGGCGTTGGTGTCGCTATTTTAGATACTGGAATTTCTATGCATCCGGATTATGCGGAGCGTATACGGATTTTTCAGGATTTTTGCAATCACAAAAGCCGCCCGTATGATGATAACGGTCATGGATCGCATATAGCAGGAATCATTGCCGGGAACGGACGCATGAGTAAAGGGCGTTACCGCGGAGTGGCGCCTTCAGCGTCATTGATCGTATTGAAGGTATTAGACCGCACTGGAAACGGAAATACAAAAGATGTGATAGAGGCGATGAAATGGATTATTGAAAATCGTGAGAAATATGGTATCCGGATTGCCAATATATCAGTAGGGATGCTGCCGCAGTCCAAATATAAAGAACGTGACCAGATGCTGGAATGGGTAGACCGCATGTGGGACAGCGGTGTATTTACGGTAGCGGCGGCTGGAAACGGCGGGCCGTCAAGCAGCAGCGTGACAATTCCGGGTGCAAGCGGTACAGTGCTTACTGTTGGAAGCAGTGATGACAGAGACCAGCTGGTGCGCAGGAGAGGACTGTATCCGGGATACAGCGGGGTCGGGCCTACAGACTGCTGTATCTGCAAGCCGGAGATTCTGGCTCCGGGTACTGAAATAAGAAGCTGTCATTTTGAAAACAACGGTTATGCGGTCAAGAGTGGAACTTCTATGGCGACAGCTGTCGTATCGGGTGCCTGCGCACTTGCTTATGACAGGTTTCCAAATATGTCCGTCGCAGAGTTAAAACTGAGGTTTTTTGAAAAATTGTCTGTGGATTCAGCAAATTCTTACTGGGGTAAGCTGGATGTGGCCAAACTGTTGGTGAATTAGCAGTTTGACGGCAGACATCTGCTGCCTGTTCAGGGCCAAAGAATGAGGCTTGCCGGGCATCCGGCCCTTCGCCAAAGGCGAATTTCTAATGGCAGGATGCCGCTTTAACGTTATGTTCTCATATCATGCCCATTGGGTACGGAACGCGCAGCTGGTGCGCGTTCCATAGAGCGTTACGTTTTGGCTGTGTGGACGCTGAGAGAGGGAATCTGCCCGGCCTAGAGCGTGTTTGAAAAATCATTCCCGCGATCTGCACTCCCCACTTTGCGGAT
>CANDMV010000121.1 GCA_947385875.1 uncultured Eubacterium sp.
AATTACAAGAAATTTCAAGAATTAGTTGAAATTATTCAAAAAAAAGGTTATATTAGAGATATACGTGTATTGAATACAATTTGTAACGCTACAGAAGAACGGCAAAATGAAGCAGCCAGTCTGGCAGAAACTTCCGATCTTATGATTGTCATTGGAGGAAGGAGCAGTTCCAATACGCAGAAACTGTATGAGATATGCAAAGAAGAATGTGCAAATACTTACTATATACAGACCGCGGCCGATTTACATTTAGAGCATGAAGGTCGCATTGATAACGTAGGTATTACCGCAGGGGCTTCTACCCCAAAGAAAATTATTGAGGAGGTTCAAAAGTATGTCAGAAC
Organism: uncultured Eubacterium sp.; assembly: GCA_947385875.1. Taxonomy (GTDB): domain Bacteria; phylum Bacillota; class Clostridia; order Lachnospirales; family Lachnospiraceae; genus Eubacterium_J. The sequence goes on from CANDMV010000121.1 coordinate 345, forward strand.
AAAGCTTTGAACAAATGTTAGAAGAATCTTTTAAAACAATAAGGAACGGGGAGGTTGTTGAAGGTACTGTTATCGATGTAAAACCAGACGAAATCGTGCTCAATATCGGTTACAAGTCAGACGGTATTATTACTCGTAATGAATACACCAATGAACCAAACGTTGATTTGACTACCTTAGTAGAGGTAGGAAGCTCAATGGAAGCGAAAGTTTTAAAAGTAAACGATGGAGATGGCCAGGTGCTGCTCACTTATAAGCGCCTTGCAGCAGAAAAAGGAAGCAAGAGGTTAGAAGAAGCATTCGAAAATAAGGAAGTGCTGACCGCAAAGGTAGCACAGGTACTAAATGGCGGTTTAAGCGTCATTGTAGATGAGGCAAGGGTATTTATCCCGTCCAGCCTTGTATCGGATGTATATGAGAAAGATCTGACCAAATACGACGGCCAGGCCATTGAATTTGTCATTACAGAGTTCAATCCAAAGAGAAGAAGGATTATCGGCGATCGCAAGCAGCTGTTAGTAGCGCAGAAGGCAGAGCAGCGCAGAGCATTATTTGAAAGAATCAATGTGGGTGACGTGATTGAAGGAACCGTTAAGAATGTAACAGATTTTGGTGCGTTTATCGATCTGGGAGGAGCAGACGGACTGCTTCATATCTCAGAAATGTCATGGGGACGTGTAGAGAGTCCAAAGAAAGCATTTAAAGTAGGCGATGTCGTAAAAGTATTTATTAAAGATATAAATGATACCAAAATCGCTCTGAGCATGAAGTTCCCGGAAGACAACCCTTGGAATAATGCAACTGAAAAATTCGCTGCTGGCACGATTGTAAGCGGCAGAGTTGCAAGAATGACCGATTTTGGCGCGTTCGTAGAGCTGGCGCCTGGTATTGACGCATTGCTGCATGTATCCCAGATTTCTAGGGAGCATATTGATAAGCCGGCTGACGTATTAAAGGTTGGTCAGGAAATCGAAGCTAAAATAGTTGATTTTAATGAGTCAGAGAGAAAGATCAGCCTGAGCATGAAAGCACTGCTTAAGGATGAAGAGGCTGTACAGGAAACTGCAGAAGAAGAGTAGTCCTTAGGCTTAGGCAGAGCTATAAAATGTCCTTAGGACATATGGTTAAATGCAATAGTCAGTTCGCTGAACTGATACGTTATTTTAAGAACAGCATATAAGCAGCAGGGCTGTTTATATGCTGTTCTGTTAAGAGAGTATGTAACAGGTCAGTCCGGTTGGTACATTTGATGTATATGACTGAAGCTGGTGTGCCGCCGCGCAGAATGTTTTCATGTATTTTTATGTGCAGCAGAAGCCTGTTAGGACTGTTACCAATAAAAAATATGGGAGTTTGTCAATATGCTTGAAAATTATGAAAAATTTAAAAAGAACGTATTGTCATTAACTAAGATTGATTTGAACTGCTATAAAGAGAAGCAGATGAAGCGCCGTATTGATACCTTAATCGGCAAGACAAAGGCAAAGACATATGATGAATATGTGTCACTGTTAAAAACAGATAAGGATATCTTAGAGCAGTTTGTAAACTTTCTGACAATTAACGTATCCGAATTTTACCGCAACCCAGATCAGTGGCGTATTCTGGATACGAAGGTATTTCCAGAGCTGATTCAAAAATTTGGGAAGAATTTAAAGATCTGGAGTGCAGCATGTTCTACCGGTGATGAACCGTATTCTCTTGTTATGGCATTATCTAAACACGTTCCATTAAATCAGATACATATCATTGCTACCGATATTGATAAGCAGGTATTAGAAAAAGCAAGAGTCGGACTGTACAGTACGAAAAGCATTGCAAATGTACCGGACGAATTTAAGAAAAAATATTTTACAAAGATCGGTTCTTCTTATCAGATCTCGGATGAAATCAAGAGAAGGGTAGAATTTAAAGAACATAATCTGCTGCGTGATCCGTATCCGACAGGATGTGATCTGATTGTGTGCAGAAATGTAGTTATTTACTTTACTGACGATGCAAAGACAGAGATATACGTAAAGTTTAATCAGGCTTTAAAGAAAAAAGGCATTTTGTTTATCGGCAGTACAGAGCAGATCATGAATTATAAAGAATTAAATTATGAGCGTTCATCATCCTTTTTCTTTTATAAAGACTAAATATGGTATATCAGCAGGAATTGAAAACCAAGGCTTTCCTTCAGGCACGTAAAAAATCAAGATACGAATGTACGGTTTCATTTGTTATAGGGATAGTAGTGCCGCTAGATCTTTGCATGTAACAGTGCAGAAGCTTATAACTGTTACATGCCTGGAGATAAAATGATAAAATCGTGTCTTAAGTGTTACGCACTGAATAATTAAGATATACCAGTTTTCAGAATTTTAAGAATGTGCATGCAGTAATTTTTCAGAAGCATTAATTTATCATCTGTGTAATCTGTAGAACTGCCCTGAAAATATTCCGGCAGTTCGAAATAAGAGATTTTTGATTTATATTCTGTATAAAATGCAGGCGTTATGACTTCCTCATATTGTGGAAGGAATATGCCTGTTTTTTTACTGTAGCAGTTGGATGCTCTGGATTTCTGCCGGTGCGCCTTATCTACATAGGCAGCTACGCTTTTGTGGATAGATCTGTCTTCGTCTGGCAGATAAAAGTAATCCTTATAATTTGGAAAGAAATATTTTAATTCTCCTTGAAGCAATGGAATACGAAAAGCCGCATAGTTCTGGTCGGTATGCAGATAAAAGTGATTGTTATTGCAGGTAATGGCTGCCGGAAGCTGATTGTCTATTCGACAGCTGATGATGAATTCCAGCCCCTTGGTCCCGTCCATTTTCCGGTAAACAGAGACGGCAGTGCTGACAGGTACAAAATGACCATCAAAAAAGCTGTCAAAAGCATATAGGGAGACTAGCTGCACCATGCCTAACAGGTCTTCATAATTATGCTGCAGAAGCAGGCAGAGACAGTTATCATCTGGATTTTTTATGTAGTCTTCATATACTTTAATCAATTCGCCTCCGGTATAAGTATCTTCACGTTTGATTCCCAGAAATGATTCGAAGGATCTCTGCTTATAATTTTCTAATGAGAAAATATGTTTGTACGCATGGAAGTGCTGATATAAATCTACACGATTGCCCGCAGTGTGTAAGAAGTCGGTTCCCAGACGTTTTTTACACCCTCTTAGAAACGGCAGATCAAATTGATTGCCATGAAATGTGATAATTGTATGAAATTTCGAAAGTAATTCGTCAAGCGATGCCAGAAGCTTTCTTTCTTCATCCGGGGCTTTTGATTCTGCGAAAAACTGTTCTGTAATCAGGCTGTCATTTTCAAAATAAGCGGTCCCGACTAAATACAGCTTTGATTTTGCAGGAGTAAAGCCGGTAGTCTCCAGATCTAAGAATAGAGCATCGCTTTTTACATATTCTGGAATATAATCCGCACATAAATCATAAGCTGTATTATTGGTTATATTAATGATATTTTTTATTTTTTTCATTTTTTTATCTCCATATTGCACAATTTTTAAGAAAGTATTATAATATAAAAGATTGTATGATAAATTCACATGGTTTATCATAGCATGGATGAGTGTATTTCGAAAGTCGTCTTTCATAAAAAGTATTGTGAAAAGTACAATTTTATCATATATCTAAATTTGAGTATATGTTATAATAAATTGGAAGTGCGTGAAAGGCTGCGTTGAAGTCTTCGGCTTTAATGTAACCGTGACAATACATTCATGCCATTATACTATAAAGAAAGAGGGGGACGTAACATATGGGATTACGTACGTTTAAGAACGGCGTCCATCCTTTCGAAGGAAAGGAATTGTCCAAGGAAAAGCCGGTACAGGAACTGTTTCCTAAGGGCGAGCTGGTATTTCCGGTCTCACAGCACATTGGTGCACCAGCAAAACCAGTAGTGAAAGTTGGTGATACAGTGCTGAGAGGGCAGGTAATTGCAGAAGCTGGGGGATTTGTATCTGCTCCGATCCATTCTTCCGTATCAGGTACCGTCAAGAAGATTGAGCCGCGCCGTGTAGCAGTCGGCGATAAGGTAAATTCCATTATTATCGAAAGTGATGGAGAGATGAAAGAAGTGGAATACAAGGAATCTCCAAACATTTCCCTGCTGTCCAAGGAGGAAATCATTGACAAAGTCAAAAATGCAGGCGTTGTCGGCATGGGAGGCGCTGGTTTCCCGACGCATGTAAAGCTTTCTCCAAAAGAACCGGATAAAATCGATTATATCATTGCAAACTGTGCAGAGTGTGAGCCTTATCTTACATCTGACTATCGGCGTATGATGGAAAATCCGGAGCAGCTTGTGGAGGGCATGAAGATTGTACTTCAGCTTTTCCCGAAGGCAAAGGGTGTATTTGGTGTTGAAAATAACAAGAAGGACTGTATAGAAAAGCTTCAGGAAATCGTAAAGGACGACCCGCGCCTGGAAGTGGCAGAGCTGATGACAAAATACCCTCAGGGCGGCGAGCGTCAGCTGATTTACGCAGTAACGGGACGTGCCATTAATTCAGGTATGCTGCCGGCGGATGCAGGCTGTATTGTAGATAATGTAGAGACGCTGGTAGCGATTTACAATGCTGTAAAGCTGGGAAAGCCTGTCATGCATCGTATATTTACAGTGACAGGAGATGCAGTATGCGATCCTCGTAATTTTTATGTCTGTACAGGAATGAACTTTCAGGATATTCTGGATGCTGCGGGCGGCTGCCGCACAGAACCGGAGAAAATGATTGCCGGCGGGCCGATGATGGGCTTTGCGTTATTTGGGCTGGATCTTCCGGTTACGAAGACGAGTTCTGCACTGTTATGCATGACAAGAGACGAGGTCTCGGCATATGCACCGACACCGTGTATTAACTGCGGCCGATGCGTAGATGCCTGTCCAGAGCTTTTGATTCCGTCAAGGCTTGCGAAATTCTCCGATCATGGCGATAAAGAGACTTTTGAAAAATGGAATGGGATGGAATGCGTAGAATGCGGAAGCTGCAGTTTTATCTGTCCTGCCAGAAGACAGCTGGCACAGTCGATTAAGACGATGAAAAAGAACATTCTGGCAGATCGGCGGAAAAAATAACCAAAAGATAGAATCTAAGAAAGAGGTGGATAATTGTGAGTGATATGTTAAAAGTTTCATCTTCACCACATGTCCGTTCCAAAGATACCACAGACAGAATCATGCTGTATGTAATTATAGCATTGCTGCCTACGAGCCTTTTTGGTGTCTATAACTTTGGAATGCGGGCTTTGATTTTAATTATACTTACCATTTTAAGCTGTATGGCTTCTGAATGGGTGTTTGAAAAAATAACAAAACGGCCGAATACACTGAACGACTTAAGTGCGGTGGTAACAGGCCTGCTTTTAGCGCTCAACCTTCCGGTATCTTTACCATACTGGCAGGCAGTACTGGGTGGTGTATTTGCGATAGTAGTTGTAAAGATGCTTTTTGGCGGATTAGGGCAGAACTTTATGAATCCTGCACTTGGTGCCAGATGTTTCCTTCTGATTTCTTTTACCGGAAGCATGACTGCATTTACATATGACGGTGTAAGTACGGCAACTCCGCTTGCATTATTAAAAAATGGGGAAGCGCTGAATGTATCTGTAATGGATATGCTCATTGGAAAGACCGCGGGTACGATTGGTGAGACATCTGCGATTGCGATCTTAATCGGAGCGATTTTCCTGATTTTAATGGGAGTCATTGATCTGCGTATTCCGGCTTCTTACTTAATCACATTTGTTATTTTCATTCTGCTTTTCGGCGGACATGGCTTTGACTGGACATATGTAACTGCACAGCTGTGCGGCGGCGGTATTATGCTGGGTGCATTTTTTATGGCTACAGATTATGTAACTTCACCGATTACACCGCTTGGACAGATTGTATTTGGCATTATACTGGGCCTTTTGACAGGTATTTTCCGTATATTTGGTGCAAATGCAGAGGGTGTTTCCTATGCGATTATCTTCAGCAACCTGTTAGTGCCGCTGATTGAACGATTTACGGTTCCGACCGCATTTGGCAAAGGAGGGAAGCGGGCATGAAAAATAAAATCGTACACGATGCGCTGATTCTTACAGCTATAACTTTGGTAGCCGGATTTTTGCTTGGACTTGTGCATGAGATCACTTTAGAGCCAATCGAAAAGGCAGAGTATGACAAGCAGCAGGCAGCATACAGGAATGTATTTGCAGATGCAGCTTCTTTTGAAGATTATACAGATTTTGACGCGGATGCGGCAACGCAGACGGCTATTGACGCCGGCTTTGCAAATGATCTTGTAGAAGGGGCGCAGGTAGCGCTGGATGGTTCAGGAAATCAATTAGGATATGTAATTACTGTTACTTCCACAGAAGGCAGCCAGGCAAATATTACATTGTCCATTGGAGTTACAAATGAAGGAGTTTTGAATGGTTATGCCACCACTTCCATCAGCGAAACACCTGGTCTTGGATCGAAAGTAGCAGATCCGGATTTTAAGTCTCAGTTTGAAGGAAAAGATGTGGAGGAGTATACTGTTGAAAAAGCAGCCGCTACATCGGACAGCCAGATTTTAGCAGTCAGCGGAGCCACGATTTCATCAAGGGCAGTTACAAATGCTGTGAATGCCGGACTGGCTTATTTTAGAAGTATAGGAGGCGGGAACTAATGGCAGAAATAGAAGCAGGATTAGACCTGAATACAAGTTTAGGCAAGACATGTACCGAACGATTACATAACGGTATTATTAAAGAAAATCCAACATTTATCCTGATGCTCGGTATGTGTCCGACACTTGCTGTTACGACATCAGCGATGAACGGTGTTGGTATGGGATTATCTACCACGATTGTGCTTGTCATGTCCAATCTGATGATTTCCCTGCTGCGCAAGATTATCCCGGACGGCGTGCGTATGCCGGCATTTATCGTAGTCGTAGCATCCTTTGTAACAATTATTGAGTTTTTGATGAAAGGCTTTACGCCGGATTTATATGCGTCACTTGGCTTGTACATACCTCTTATCGTAGTAAACTGTATTATTTTAGGCCGTGCAGAAAGCTATGCTTCTAAGAATCCGGTTGTTCCGTCTATCTTTGATGGAATCGGTATGGGACTTGGATTTACCTGCGGTCTGACACTGATCGGCATTTTCCGTGAATTACTCGGTGCAGGCCAGATCTTTGGCGCGCAGATTCTTCCGTTAGCAGATGCGGCAGCAGGAAAAGCAGGCTATACGCCGATTACGATCTTCGTGCTTGCACCAGGAGCCTTTTTTGTACTGGCATCGCTTGTAGCAGTCATGAATATCGTTCGTGACCGCGCAGAGAAGAAGGGCAGACCGCTTCCGCCTGCACAGGGGTGTCTGGCAGGAGACTGTTCGACATGCGGCAGCAAAGGACTGTGCAGCGGCCACTTAAATTCCAGTGAAAAGAAAACAGAAGAATAGGAGGATGGGTAGATGACAAATCTTATATTAATCGCAATCGGCTCTGCAATCGTAAATAATGTTGTATTAAGCCAGTTCCTTGGAATCTGTCCGTTCCTCGGCGTATCGAAAAAAGTAGATACGGCAGCAGGTATGGGCGCTGCGGTTATTTTCGTAACGACTCTGGCGGCATTTGTTACAAGTATTATTTATGCTTTCCTGTTGGATCCGTTAGAGATTGAGTATCTGAGGACCATTGTATTTATTATCGTTATAGCTTCACTCGTACAGTTTGTAGAAATGTTTTTAAAGAAATTTATGCACGCCTTGTATGAGTCGCTCGGTGTATATCTGCCGTTAATTACAACAAACTGTGCAGTGCTCGGTGTGGCATTAAACAGCGTGACTTATGGGTACAATATTTTAGAAAGTACAGTATATGGCTTTGCAACTGCGTTCGGATTTTTTATTGCAATCGTCATTATGGCGGGCCTGCGTGAAAAAATAGAATATAATGATGTGCCAGAGACATTTCAGGGTTCGGCGATTGTACTGGTAACAGCCGGGCTTATGTCTATCGCATTTTTCGGATTTTCCGGTGTGATATAGGAGGATGGGCAGATGAGTACAACAGCAATTATGATTGCTGCCGCGGCAGTCGGCGGCACAGGAATCTTGATCGGTCTGCTGCTTGGCATTGCAGGAGACAGGTTAAAGGTAGAAGTAGATGAAAGAGAAGAAAAGATCTTAGGCGTTCTTCCGGGCAATAACTGCGGCGGCTGCGGTTATCCAGGATGCTCTGGTCTTGCTACAGCGATTGTCAAAGGGGAAGCTCCGGTCAATCAGTGTCCGGTCGGCGGTGCAGCCATTGGTGCAGCTATTGGCGAGATTATGGGTGTAGCGGCGGAAGCAGGCGGACGCAAAGTCGCGTTTGTAAAGTGCGGCGGCAACTGCGAAAAGGCGAAAAAGGATTATGATTACAGCGGCGTGGAAGACTGTCAGGCAGTCGTTTATGTACCGAACAAAGGGCCGAAGGCCTGCAATTATGGATGTATGGGATTTGGTTCCTGCGTGAAGGCATGTCCATTTGATGCAGTACATATTGTGGATGGCATCGCAGTTGTAGATCCTGAAGCTTGTAAGGCATGTGGGAAATGTGTTGCAGCATGTCCGAATAACCTGATTGAACTGGTGCCTTATGAAGCTCCGGTTAAGGTATTGTGTAACTCTAAGGATAAAGGCAAGGATGTTATGGCGGCCTGCTCGGCAGGATGTATCGGATGTCACTTATGTGAGAAAAATTGTGAGCATGACGCGATTCATGTAACAGATAATATTGCTCATATTGATTATGACAAATGTACCGGCTGCGGAGCATGTGTGGCGAAGTGTCCGAAGAAGGTTATACATATGGTTGAGAAATAGTCATTTTATGCATGAAGCTGTAACAGCCGTTATAGTTAAGCTAATAATGAAGGTTCTGCTCAATGTATGTCTTATAGAGCTGAAAGAAAAAAGGCGGTCTGCATAAAAAGATGCAGACCGCTTTTCTGTCTTATGCTGACATGGATATTTTAACGATCAAAAAGATTGTCGTTAAATTATTTTTTATTTGACTTTTTATCATATGCTGATATGGGTATTTTAACAGCCGCTTACGTACTTTACAGTCAGGGGTTGCATACAGAGCAGGCATCATATCCGGCAGCCAGTGCATCAGATAAAGAGATTGCATGTTTGGAGCGGCTTAGGTATCTGCAGCTGCCCCGATGATATTTGCTGCCTGTATCGGTAATGTACACAGTAAGCTCGTTCGTATCTGCAGACCCAGAGCTGCTGCCGGAGTCAGGCTGGCTGCTGTAAGCCGGTTCCTTCACACCCTTAATGTTCAATGATTTAAGCAGAGAAGAATTAACGGTGCCGGTTACTTTAAGATCATTGTCTTTTTGATACTGTCTAATTGCCTCGGCAGTATCATTTCCTCTGATGCCATCCGGTGTATCACAGTCATAACCGCGCCGATTAAGCTTTTTCTGCACCTTTTTAATGGTTTCCCTGTTGTACCGCGTAGCTGCATGAACAGTAATTACCGGTTCGCAAGCCTGATGCATGGAAAGCGGCATGTAAGGAACCAGGGAACAGGACAGCATGATTGTAAAAATGATTCTGACTAATAACAGCTTAAGCTTTGACATTGGTCGTACCTCCCTTTTTTATTTATGACAATAGAATGTTCGCGCAGCGTGCTTTCTATTGCTGATTACTACTATATCATAAAATGATAAAAAAGCGAAGATAAAACGAAGATTATAAAATATTTTCTGCTGCAGTTCAGGTAAGGTGTTACATTATGGATACCCGGACGCCGGGTGAGGGGAACTGTACGTCTTCCTGCGACTTTTACAGAATGTTAAGAATTACTAAACATTCCTCCAATGTCACGGGAAGACGTACAGTTCTCCTCACCCGGCTGTTTTTCATAAGCCTTACAAGAAAAACAGCAGCACAGTGATAAAACAAACTGTATATGATTGAAAAATAAAAGCATTTTTGCCTTCGGCTTCACTGTAACGGAATCCGGCTCATTGAAAGTTCGCCTTTGGCGAAGCGCCGGATTCCCTCTTGGCATAATTTGCACGTTCTTACGTACTTTGCAGTAAATGCAAAGTACTGGGCTGAACTGTTACGTAAATAAGGTCAGAAAATCTGAAAATACTTGAAAATGCAAAAATATTTGATATAATCGGGTACAGAAGTGAAAGCAAATGAGAAATACAAATTATATCAGCCTGCAAGAGCTCCATTCAGACAGAAATTAGATTTTAGAGCTGACCGATTCACGTAGTGCAAAGCAGAATTTCGACGGTGATGTGAGCCTGTCGAATAAAACTTATACGCAGAAATGCCGTGAATCAGGTGTAATAAAGACTGATTTCTGTCTGGAAGAAGCATCGGCTCAAGAAAGGAAACTTAAATGTATCATACAATTTTATTTGATTTAGACGGAACACTGACAGATCCCGGTATCGGTATTACGAACTCCGTTGCGTATGCTCTGGAAAAATACAATATACATGTTTCAGACCGATCAGAATTATATAAATTTATCGGACCTCCGCTGAGGTATTCATTTGAAACATATTATGGTTTTTCTAAGAAAGATACAGAGGATGCCGTAGCTTATTATAGAGAATACTACAGCGAAAAAGGAATCTATGAAAATGCACTGTACGAAGGCATGGCCGGCCTGCTGCGTTCTCTTTATGATTCAGAAAAGCAGCTGTTGGTTGCGACCTCTAAACCCGAAGAATTTGCTGTGCGCATATTAGAATATTTTGACATCAAAAAATATTTTTCTTATGTTGCAGGTGCAGGCATGGATAGCACGCGAGGAAATAAAGACGAAGTCATAGCATATGCTCTGGAATTAGGAAATGTATCTGACCGTTCATCTGCCGTCATGGTTGGTGATCGTGAATATGATATATTAGGTGCAAAAAAGATGGGGCTTGATTCAATCGGTGTTTTATTCGGTTATGGCAGCCGTGAAGAACTAACAGCAGCTGGTGCGACATATATTGCAGAAAATGTATCAGATTTAGGGAATATTATCAGTGAAAATCTGCGAACAGTGGAGCCGTAGGCTGAGGTATGAGTGTGAATCGTGCGAAACAGCGCGGGATTCATGGAAAGGATTGAAATATTATTATGAAACTATCAGAAATGTACAAGAAAAAAAGAAATGTCCTTTCTTTTGAGGTCTTTCCTCCAAAGAAGGACGATGAATTAAGAAATATAGATAAAACGCTTGAAATATTATGCGAGCTGAATCCTGATTATATCAGCGTTACATTTGGAGCCGGTGGCAGTTCTAACCATAACAAAACCATCTGCCTGGCAAAAAAGATAAAAGACGAATATCATGTGGAACCGGTCGTGCATCTGACCTGCCTGTGTTATGATAAGTCGGAAATCGATGAGTTTTCAAAGGAGCTTACAAATGAAGGAATTCAAAACATACTGGCGCTGCGGGGGGACAGGAATCCGAATGTTCCTGAAAAAAACGATTTTGCCCACGCATCCGATCTGATTACCTATCTGAGTCAAAAAGGAGACTTCTGTATCTCAGGTGCCTGCTATCCAGAATGCCATCCAGATTCGCTTAATCGAATCGAAGAAATGCGGCATTTGAGGCAGAAGGTGGATTCAGGAGCGAAAGTATTACTGTCTCAGCTGTTCTTTGACAATAATTATTTTTACCAATTTGTAGAAGACTGCCGCATTGCAGGCATTGAAGTACCTATCACCCCTGGCATCATGCCGGTTATCAATGCCAAGCAGATCAAACGCATGGTGACGATGTGCGGAGCATCCCTGCCGCCTCGTTTTGAAAAAATCATTCATAAGTTTGAAGATAACAAAACGGCATTGTTCGATGCAGGGATGTCCTATGCGCTGAGCCAGATCATTGATTTGCTTGCGAATGATGTGGACGGCATTCACCTATATACGATGAACAATCCTGCTGTAGCAAGAAAAATCTGCGAAGGCATCAAAAATATTATTTAAATAAATATCAAAATATGATTCAAAGCTTCTGCATCGGAATCGATGTCCCGATACCAGAAGAGCAGTGCATCTCGTGATCGGAGGTAATGAAAATTGCCTCCGTATTGTCTAATGATTCAATCAATTCCATGCCTTTTTCTAACCCCATTGCAAAACAGGCTGTACTTAGGCCGTCACCATCTACAGAATTATGGCATATGATAGAAACACTAATTAGTCCATTATCAAATGGATAACCCGTATCCACATCCAAAATATGATGATAGCGTCCGCCTTTTATTTCAAAATAACGCTCATAGATGCCGGAAGTTACAACTGTCTGGTCTTCGATCTGCACAGACGCAATAGCAGCCCCTGTTTCATCAAACGGACGCTGAATGCCGATGGTATAAGAACCGCCGTCAGTTTTCCTGCCAATAGTAAGCACATTGCCGCCGAGATTGATTAATCCGCTGGTAATGCCTTCGGATACTAAATATTCTTTCATTTTATCAGCAATAAAACCCTTTGCAATGCCTCCCAGATCCAGAGCAGCATCGGCATCTGTCAGCATGACTTCATTGCCGTTAATTTCTATTTTTTTGTAATCAATCGCTGAAACGGCGGCCTTAATTGCATTTGAATCCGGCACTGCGGGCTGGGCTGCCTGAAAATCCCAGAGACTGGTTAATTTTCCAATCGTGACATCAAATTTGCCGCTGCTGAGTTTAGAATAATAGAGGCCTTTTTCTAAAAGTTCGATCGTTTCATCGTGGACCGTGACCGGGGTATTAACGGAAGCATTAATTTTGCTGATGTCACTGTCCGCTATTTTGGTACTGAAATAATGTTCGTACATTTCAGCAAGTTCCATACAATGCTCTAGCTGGGCAGCTTTTGAATTGTCATATAATGTTACGGAAATAATAGTGTCAAAATAAAATCCAGATTTCACAATAGGTTCTGATTTTCCGCAGCCGGTCAGAAAAGCACATATTATAAGTAAGAAGATGTTGGGAAAAACTGTTTTTCTTAAAATCATAGCTGTTGTACTCCAATTCAAATATTTTAATCTTTGTTTGATACTGTTATAATATTTAAAACTTCAAATATCGCCTCCGAATTGTTACTATGCGCTAAATCGCTTCGTGATCGGGCGTCCTGATTAAATAGTAACAGTGCAGATAAGGTGTTACATATTGGCAGACCGGACGCTAGGAGAGGAAATCCGCCCGGTCTGCCGGCGTCCGTTCCAGAATGCAAGAAGCCCTAAGCATTCTGCATTTACGCTGTGGCACCGTACGGTCGCGGCACCTAGTCCGCCCTGTCTGAATGACAGCAGCTAAAGGTGCCGCTGCGGCTTCGCCGCCTGTTTTTCGAGCAGAATACTAAGGGCTTCTAGCATTCTTCCAAAGCCGCTGTCAGACCGGGTGGATTCCCTCTCCCAGCTGTTTATCGAAAGCATTACGTAAAGCTTCGGTTTCTATTACTCATGCCTGACGATTATGTCAGCTAGTACACCGTAAATTAAATAACTGGTTATATTGCGCCGGATAAATCTTCGAGAGTGCATGGCAAAAATCAGAGATGTATCGGGGAGCACCTCGGATTTTTGCCATGTGCTCTCGGAGATTTAGACAAGCAAGATGACCAGTTATTTATCTTAAGGTGTACTAGAGCGTGTTTGAAAAATCATTCCTGCGATCTGCACTCCCCACTTTG
>CANDMV010000122.1 GCA_947385875.1 uncultured Eubacterium sp.
GGGTCAACAGATCTTCTTCATTGAAATCATCTGGACTGTCAGAATCGTCACTGTCGCAAAGACGACACACAGAAACATTATCCATGAACCATGTCTGCCGTTTCAAGGTATTAACGATCCGGCCGAACAGACTGAAATCCCTCGCTCTGCCGCAGTCACGGAATACCAAAGCGCCGGACCCATCTTCCATACAGGGAAGGCCCACGGTTTGGAATGTATGATTGATTGTGCTGTAAATGCCATCCAGCCGGTACTTATTTCCGGCTGTGATTTTATCATTATTCATGCGAATAACCATTTTCAGCATGGTATCAGCCTCCCTTCTTAAACTATTATATCATTATAGAGCTGGTTCTGCAATTTTGAAAATCTGAATTTTTTATGACGGGCTTCGGGTCATACTGACCCGAAGTGGTAAAAAAAAGCAGGGCGGCAAGCCCCGCAACGGAAGCCTGCCGCCCTCGTCTTACTTTGCCGCCAGCTCGGAAAGCTCCCGCAGCACCTTTGACACTTCGCCATGATGTGAATGTAAGGAGAACTAGTTATGAAATTAATCATTCAGATCCCATGTTATAACGAAGCAGAAACTTTGGAAATTGCTCTTAATGCTCTTCCAAGACAATTAGATGGGATCGATTTAGTTGAGTTTTTGATTATAAACGATGGCAGTCAAGATGCAACAGTAGAGGCAGCCAAAAAATGAGGAGTGCATCATATCGTTGCTGCATTTTTACATTTAATCCACTGACGAACCAGATAGAAGGTCATGAGTGTCAATGCCCTAAACGGGCTTGACATATTTCTGCTTGATGGAGTAGTTCAGGAAGGAGTTACAGTAAACGTGTGTCAATGCCCTAAGCGGGCTTACTATATTTCTACTCAGAACACGAACTAATCCACATCCAGAAATACCTATGGTGCAATGCCCTAAGCAGGCTTACTATATTTCTACTCTATGCAGAAAATCTGCGCGGAGTGCAATCAATGGTGTCAATGCCCTAAGCAGATTTACTATATTTCTACGCTATTCTTCTAAACCCCGTTATCTACAAGGCTTTCAGACCATGATTTTGCAGATAATTATCTGACAATTTAAAAATATGGCATTTTATTTATACAATATCGTTTTTTCAAAAATTGTAATAAAATATGTACAATTCATATACCTTATGAAAATAATTATATATAATTTTAGTGTTAAATCAAGCTGTTTTTTGGAAATACATAAATGATGAAATTTGACCTTTTTCGCGTATTGCGATGCATTTAAAATGAACACGCCCAACTTGATAGATACAGATCTGTTCCGGTCATAAAAGCCAGAGGCAGGAATAATAAAAATGGGGCATACCAAATCAGTTAGCGTTCTTTCTGAACTCTGGGTATCTGTATATTTCATAATTTACCGAAAATCTTTAAATTGACTTGGCGAAGCGAACTGAATTAACAGAATTACCCAAACATCAGAAAGAACCTCAGTTAGATCCGGAGTGTCCCAATTTTTTTGTCAATGCAGGAAACAATGCAGGAAACGAGCTGCATTTATTCTTGTGTGACAATCCAATCAGCTTGCAGTTCATATCTGCGCGTGTAAAAATTACTTAGAAAAGGGCATCAATGCCCTAAATGGGCTTATAGGTTCCGAGTGTACCCACGACTTTCATTTTTGATAGTACATAAATTGCGCACGTAGGTTTACTTTACAAAATAATAATATAGATATAGAATATAGTCGAACGGCGGGCGTGGTTTTGCATCCCTGCTCTGCCAATGAAAGTGAAATAGAAGGGAGCATCATCATGAAAAAATATTGGCAGTATATTCCTAAAGTATTACAAGAAGATTTTATCAAACAAAGAGTGGCTCCGCTGGTTGGGGCTGGGTTTTCTAAAAATGCAGAATTACCGTCTGGCATGACTATGCCGGATTGGAACGAGCTTGGAAGAAAGGTTGCATTGCATATGGGAAAATCTGAGTATGCGAATGCAGTCAGCGCTTTCACTGATTATCAGAGGAATGCTTCCCGTTCCAGACTGATTGATCTGCTTATCAGAGAGCTGCATGTATTTGAAGTAAAACCCGGTTCTGCGCATAAGGCTTTTTGCAGATTATTTCACGGTACAACAATATATACTACAAATTTTGATTTTTTGCTGGAGGAGGCGCTGCAGGAATGTGGGTACCCTGTATATATCATTGACTCGGAGGAGAATCTGACCATAGATACAGCAGAGTATACGAGGCTGGTCAAGCTGCATGGAGATTTCAGTCGGCTTAGCAAGCTGGTTGTTACGGAGAAAGATTATGATTTAATGTATAATAAAATGAAAGAGCCGTTTTCTGTTATTAATGATGCGATCAGTTCATTCAGAAGAAATACTTTATTTTTAGTGGGCTATAGTATGGAAGACTATGACATCAGGAGTTTATTTCGAAATTTAAATGACGGCCTGAATCAGTATGAAATACATGCTTATTGTGTTATGGTCGATGCCGGCGAGGAGGAAAAAAGTAAGTTTGAAGAGAGAAATGTGAGGCTGATTAATCTGCCTGGAAAAAGGGCGGATTATCCTAAAATTTTGGAAGAGTTTTTTAATGAAATCAGCGATCAGCTTTATGAAAATGGGGTGTATTCAGCTAAAATGACTCCTGAAGATGAAGTAAAAACGCAGCCGGGTGATATACAAAAATCTGGTAAAATGATTGATTATGTTGATTATAGAAAGACAGTACAAAGCATAGAAGATTTAACCCGGCCGAAAGACGACGTGGGAATGTCTTTTTCTTTTATTATAAAGAAGACGAAAGAATTAGTTATCATTGACAAAGAAGATTTTATCATAGGTGCGGCAGACGAGTGTGATTATTGTATAGAGGGAAATAATCTGGTCAGCGGTAAACATGCTTTGATTTCGGTGGATTTTGAAAGTGCAAAAGCGTATATACTGGATCTGCATTCGACGAATCATACATATTATAAAAACAGTCCGATACGGGAGAGGGTAGAATTGAAAGATGGAGCTGAAATAGCGTTTGCCAATGAGAAAGCTGTATTTCATATTAGCGGAAGATAGTCTTCGGACAGTCTGGGGGGAGAGAAGATCGAGGGCGCGAGGATCAGGGGAAGAAGAAAAATAGAGGTTAAAGGAAATGATTTTATGAATACTTTATCGAAAGAAAACGATAAGGAAGGAATACAAGGATGTGAAAAATATCAGATCAGTACATTGGAATTACAGCAGACATCTTTTAAATCTTATACAGCATTCAGCAGTCGAAAGAAAAAAGTACGCTTAGTAGCAGTCAGGATCAGAAAAGCAGATAAAAAAATGTTCATTGATTATTTGGAAAAAGCCGCTGATCTGGCAGAGCATATTTCGGGGATTAGCAGGGTGACAGATTATTTTGAAGAGGATGGAATTTTTTATTGCGTAGAAGAGTATGACGATGGAGAAACATTAACTGAATTTGCGAAAAAACGTGCGGGCAGGATAAATGACTGTGATGCTGAGCAGGTGTTGAAAAGTTTGTGCGGGATTCTGATTGAACTGCACAAAGAAGGGTTTTTGGTTTCGTGGCTGCATCCGTCTTCTGTAATTATTTTAAATCAGAAGAAGGTCAAATTAATACATATTGCGGCAGGATTTTCGAAACTTTTGCAAGAACGGACTTTGGATTTGAAACATTGTATTTATGAAGCGCCGGAACAGTGTGTGTGCAATGAGAATGCGGTCAGCTGTGCTGCAGACATTTACAGATATTCACTGCTCCTATATACTGTTATGCTTGGTGAAGAGCCTATGCCCATATTGCAGCGGTCGAATGATAAGGTGCTCCAGAAGCTGAAGTCATGTCTGTCAGAACCGCAGCTGTTGGCAGTAGAAAAAGCTTTGTCATGGAGAGGGGAGGAACGGCAGCCGAGTCTGACAGAGTTTGCGAGAGAGCTGTGGGGGAGCGATTGGAGCAGGTGCTTTGAAGACTGCGGCTCTGTGAATGACGCAGAGGTTAGTGAGGCATTGGAAGAACCAGGGGGGTCGTTTTTATCTGCATTTGTATACGTCTGTATAGTGTTGGCATTCGTCTGTAGCGGAGCATCTTTTTTGAAAACGCGGGCAGATCGTATGGAAAGTCAGGCAGATCAAATAGATGCGCAGGCGGATCAAGTGGAAAGTCAGGCAGATGATATAGGAGCGCAGGCAGATCAAGTGGAAAATCAGGCAGATTATGTGGAAAAGCAGGCAGATGATATAGGAGCGCAGGCAGATCAAGTGGAAAATCAGGCAGATTATGTGGAAAAGCAGGCAGATCATATGGAAACACAGTCTGGTGCGGGGAATGCGGAACAGGGAGCGACAGAAGGACCATCACAGAATGAAACAGTGCCTATCAGCGAGCAGTTAGAGGATGTACTACAAATCAAAGATTTTTTTAAAGCAGAAAATTATGGTGAGCAGCCTTCAGATGGCACATATGGCAGGGCAAATATGGAAATTCCATCAGCTTCTCTGTATTTTTTGTCCGGGGAGCAATATCAGGGGCTGACGGCAGTAAATCTGAAAGGAGCATATACTGCTGATTTTCAGCATATTCAAAATATAAATGGGGTGGAGTATCTGTCGGATTCACTGGAAAAGCTATATCTGGGCTCTTCTTCTATAATGGATATTACACAGCTGAAGGAACTGACTAAATTAAAAGTGCTTGACCTGTCTAATAATAAGGAGATCATAAGTTACCAGCCGTTAAAAGATCTTCCTGCTTTGGAAAGCCTGGATCTAAGTGATACGAGAAAAACGGATGAAGATAACCGTGCATATATAGATCGGATCAAAGCGGTGGCAGATATTCCATCATTGAAACAGCTGAATATAAGTTACACTCATTTAAGGGATGCTGCTTTTTTAAGTCGTGCAAAAAAACTTCAGGTTTTGAATGTATCTCTAAATGATCTGAGTGATTTTTCTCCTCTCTGCGGGCTGTCAGGCCTGCAGTGTTTAATCATGAATGATAATGTACCGGATTGTTTTGATTTTCTGCATGAGCTGGATTTGCGGATGCTGAATATGGATCATATAGCGACTCTTCAGGATTGTGATGATATTGCGCATATGAAAAAGATGAAGCAGCTTTCATTGGAAAAATGCTCGGATTTGTCAGATATTTCTGCGCTGAAAAATCTGGAGGAGTTAGAGGTTTTAAATATTAGTCACACATCCGTTACAGATTTAAATGCGGTATCTGGGCTTACAGAATTAGTAAATTTGAATATACAAAAGTTAGATCTGACAGATCTGTCTGCTTTATCTCAGCTGAAAAAATTGATGGTGCTGTCTATGTCGGCAGGACGTGCAAAAAACTTAGACGCATTAGCAGCTTTATCAAATTTGAAGGTATTAGTGCTGGATGGGCCTCTGTTATCAGATCTTTCCGGGCTGTCGTCACACAATCTGTATATTTTGATGGCAGATCATACTTCTTTGAAAACGCTGAAGGGATTGGAAAACAGCAGAGATTTGTGGATACTAAATGTTGTTAATAGTCCGGTTACAGACTTGTCTGCGATTGGAGAATGCTATGAATTAAAAGAAGTAGACCTGTCTGATACGAATGTAAAGGATTTATCTCCGCTGCATGACAAAACAGGTATCATCCATCTATATTTAAATGGAATTCCGGCCTCTGATTTTTCATTTATTAAAAATTTTCGTTATTTGACACGGCTTTCATTGAAAGATACCAGCTTTTCCGATATATCAGTATTGGAAAAGCTTTCGAACCTGAAAAAGCTTGAGCTGTCAGGAACGAAGGTAACAAAAAAAGACATAAGAATTTTGAAAAAAAAGCTGCCGGAGTGCAGGATTGAGTGAATCGCATCGAGATGGGACTCTGCGGTGAGGAGATCTAAATGAATCAAATAGAATATTTATGCTTGGGAAGCAGGCGGGAAATCAATGCGGATCATGTAAAATATATATGTGCGGGATGTATGCAGGTATTTGATACAAATAATGTAAAATGTTCCAAATGCGGATTTGATTTGAACAGATATATGTCTAAGGAGTATGAACCAGAGCAGCTCAGACCAGGAACAGAACTAAACGACTGTTACTATGTGGGGAAAGTACTTGGTAAAGGCGGGTTTGGCATCACGTATATCGGGTATGACAAATCACTGGGGGTGAAAGTAGCAGTAAAGGAATGTTTTCCAGAGCAGATGGTTGGGCGGTATGAAGGAACGAAGGAAGTACATCTATGGAATGAGAGCCTGCAGGAGAGATATAGAGAAAATCTGGAAGGATTTGAGAAAGAGGCAAAGATCTTAGCTCAGCTGTTAGAAAAACGAGTAGGCGGTCTTGTTCATGTAAAAAAACGCTTTGAAGAAAATGGTACAGCATATATGGTCATGGAATATGTGGATGGCAAGAGTCTCTACGAATACGTGCAGGAGCAGGGCGGAAGACTTAGTGTAAAAGAAGCGTTAGAGCTGCTCTATCCAATCGGGCAGCTGGTCGCACAGCTTCATCAGCATGGGCTGATACACAGAGACATCAAACCGGATAATATCATGATAGATGCACAGAAAAAGACTACGCTGATAGATTTTGGCGCGTCTATGGAATTTGAAAATGCTAAAAATAACGAAAAGATATTCAGCCCTCTCTATTCACCGAGGGAGCAGCGCATGGGTGAGGGGCAGGGCCGGTCTACGGATATATATGCTTACTGCAGCGTCATTCATCATATGATTGTGGGCATCTGGGCAGGGCCAAAAGATCTTCGCAGAGAAGATGGGTCTCTGAAAAAACCGTCTGAACTGGGAATCAAGATGAAGCGTGGAGTGGAAAAAGCTTTGATGCATGGACTTGAGGAAAATGCTGCCGAACGGTATCAGACAATGGAAGAGCTGCTGTATGATTTATATGAAAAGAGCAGAAAGAGGCTTTCATGTATGGCTGCTGCGATTGCATGTGCAGTCATTATTTGTGGTATTATAGGAATATTTTTTGCTGTGTCAGCAGGGAACCCGATGGCAGGAAATGAATCAGCAGGAGATGCGGCATTAACAAAAGATGCGGCAGATACATCAGAAAGTGAACGGAATAATTGCGCAGCAGGTTCAGGAAAAGAAACGCAGCATAAGGAAGTGAAATTAAGAAAAAATGAAGAAGGCTTGTTAGAACTGGATTTATCGGATATGTACCTGATTGATCTGGATTTTTTGGAGCAATATGATTTGACGGATGTGCAGGCGGTTAATTTGTCTGATAATGAGCTGCACGATATTGAGGGATTGAAAAACATGCCGCAGCTGCAATCGCTGGATTTAGGCAGAAATTATGATCTAAAGGATATCAGCATATTTTCAGAATTGATTCATTTGAAATCCATAAGCTTAAATAATGACAGTGCAGTGAATGATTTCTCTTCCTTAGCCGGTCTGGCAGATCTGGAAAGTCTGGATTTGTCTGGAACCGTTATAAAAGATCTTGAGTTTGTAACAGGGCTTACGAAGCTGAGAAGGCTGGAAGCTGAGGGCTGCTTTTATTTAACGGATGTCAGCGATGTTCAAGTGCTGAAGAGGATGGAAGCGCTGAATATAGGAAATTGCGGCTCTGACCGTGTATGGCGTTCTCTGCCGCCAATGGAAAGCTTAAAGCAGCTCTCGGTATATCATTATGATTTTAAAGGCCGGTTTCAGTTTGCAAATTTTCCGAATCTGGAAGATTTGAATATTGGCAGGACAGATACGGATGTAAAACAGATTGCCTGTTTAAAAAACTTGAAAAGTCTGCGTATCAGCGATGATTTGAAAGGTATCGATGTGCTGCATAAAATAAAAGGGATGGAGAGTCTGTATATTGAGAGTGATTCTTGTATTACGTTTGATCAATTTTTGATTCAGGCGGCTGACTGCATGACGAATTTGAGAGAACTGAATATAGAGACGAATAACAAAAAAAGGGAAGTGATCGACTTAAGCAGAATCTCTCGATTTAAACATTTGCAGTCATTTAAAATTATATATTCGAATGTAGATATCATGGATCTTACACCGCTGCAGAGCCTGAATTTAAAAAATTTAGAGTTAGATGTCCGAGCCATTCGGGCAGATTTAAATCCATTACTGCATATGTTAAGCTTAAAGAGACTGATACTGTCGGAGCTTAAAAGCACAGCTGAGACGGATTTGTCTTTTTTAAGAACATTAAAAAATTTGGAAGAGCTGGAGCTTAATATAGGTTTATGCTGCGGCTATGAAGAGCTGGACAGTCTGGTAAAGCTGAAATCTTTAAAATTAAACAATATGTCTAATGTATGGGATGCAGACTTTTTATCCGGTATGGATGAATTGGAAGAATTGGAAATAATAGATTTAGGAAATGCGGATTTAAAGGCAGCCGGGAAACTGGTTAATTTAAGAAAGCTGACATTATTGAATGCGAATATATTGAATCAAAATTTTCTTAACAGCCTGAATAAGCTTGAAGTATTAAACCTTGCTGTTTCGGAGCCGGATAAGAAAGATCTGGAAGATTTAGACTTTTTACAGAATATGCCTTATC
Source organism: uncultured Eubacterium sp. (assembly GCA_947385875.1). Lineage (GTDB taxonomy): Bacteria > Bacillota > Clostridia > Lachnospirales > Lachnospiraceae > Eubacterium_J. Next base: position 8,565 of record CANDMV010000122.1, read on the forward strand.
TGCGTATGATGGATCTAAGAAACCGTCAGATTCCTGATATAACCGGCCTTGCATACGCGAAGAATTTAACTGTGCTGGATATGCGTTATTGCAGCGGATTTGGAGGCGGACTGGAGCCGATGGGCGGGTTAGAGTCGTTATCCTGCGCGAAACTGACAAGGGCAGAAGTGAAGGATCTGGCCCCGCTTGCCGGGCTGAAGTATTTGTCGCAGCTGAATCTGGAATCATGCAGTTTTTATGGAAATATGAATCGTTCGGTTTCTGGATTTAAAAATCTAAAAAATGTATCGGTGAAGGATTCATATATTACATCGATTGACTGGCTGAAGGATGCTGAAAAATTAGAAAAGGCAGATATCAGTACGGCTGTCATCGATGATTTATCGGCACTGTCTCGCGCAAAGAATCTGCGTGTATTGATAGCAGAAGATGTATCTGGACTTAAAAATATCAGTGCACTGAGAAATACAAGAAATATTCGTCAGTTTGTATTGTCTGGCGCAGGTACGATTCTGCCGGTCTCTGATCTGCATGTGCTACAGAATAATGTGAACATGAAAAAATTGGAAATAAAACGGACAGAGATTTCAGATCTTAGGCCGATAGCGGGATGGAAAAAGCTAAGGTCTCTGATATTGGACGAGAATCCTCAGCTGACAAGCACAGATGGAATCGGAGGCATAAAAAATCTGCGTGTATTAAGTCTGAATGATTGTAAAAATCTTCGTGATATTAATGAAATTGAAAAATTAAAGAAGTTAAAAATACTTAATTTAAATCATTGTACGGCACTGAAGGAATCGGAGTTACAAGCGTTAGCGCCATTAATACAGATGAAGGAACTGGCATTAGATCATGTAAATATATCAGATCTTGGCGCTGTCATATATGGAATGAAAAAGCTTCGTGTAATAAGTCTAAGATCGACAGACCTAAAAGATATAGATGTGCTGGCACAGTATGGCAGATTGGCTAGTGTAAATTTGGATGGCACTGGTATCAAAAATATTCTGGCTTTGAAAAATCTGCCGCTGGAAGAGTTATCTGTCGTGGATATAGAGCTGGAAGATTTATATGCAGATTTGACAGAGTTTAGCAGTGACTCGATCTGGATTACATACAGCAGAGGGATGATGACGAAAAGGCAGGTGAAAGAACTGAAAGGACAGCATCCGTTATGGTGGTTTATAAAAAGTGATTAATGGCTGCTTACAGAAAATATGTCTGTGTCTATGATTCTGCTCGATGGCTTTCAACATCCGTTAGGGTGGGGCGTTCCATGTTCAGGCGGGCGTTCCATATTCAGGTTGGTGAAGCCATCGTCAGATCCTATCAAGCATGGACTAAAAATATTTTGTAGATCAACTGGAATGGAGATCCAAAAGAGGTTATAGAATATATAGATAATATGTTTAGTCTTTTAGGTTTTTCATAGCGTCCGGATTATTGGAAATAATCTCCTTGACCGACTGGCAAGTTTCCATATCCGGACAGCAGCCGCATGTCATCATATCTTTTTTCAGCGCACACTGGCGAATCTCGCAAAGGCTCTCGCAATATACAGTTTTAACTCCATCCACACGACAGCCCTCACAATTAATATGTTCCGGCAAAATGGGCGCATGATTTAATTCTGCCCAAAGTTTTGCGGTTTTCTCACGTAATGCATGGTCATCATGGATTGTAGCAATATAAGCGTCACATTTTTCACAATCCAGCCCGCAGTATGCAATCATATTCCTCATGGTTTCGTACCTCCTGCAAAATTCTATTTGTTGTCGGTTCCATTATATGTTATCCTATCAAAAAAGTCTAGCAGGATGAAGCGGCGATAAGGAACTGCCGCTCATGGGATTTTGTCTATACAGCGGCAGTTTGTGGCAGTTGCGGTGTTACAGTTCAGCCTTCGATGTCATTAACTTAAGATTTTGTAACCATTCAGATAGGGTGTTACATTTGGGGATACCCGGACGCCGGGTGAAAGGAACTGCCTCGTCTTCCTGTGACTTTTCCAGAATGCTTAGGGATTCTTAGCATTCTGGAACGGACGCCGGCAGACCGGGCAGATTCCCTCTCCCAGCGTCCGCACAGCCAATATGTAACACCCTATCTGAATTGTTACATGCCAGCAAAGCTTAAGTTAATGACATTGGTTCAGCCTTCGGCTTCACGGTAACGGAATCCGGCTTATATCTTGCCAGCCCAGTACTTTGCAGCTAATGCAAAGTACTGGGCTAACTGTTATGTTCTGATTCAGCTGAGAAGTGAATAAGCGAGAAATGTAAAAGGATTCACAAAGATTACTGGTTATTCATTCTTTTCTATAGGTATCCAGATTTCGCTGTAATTCATATCTTTTGTATACAGCTCAACATTATAATTACCTGCAAGTCTGTATGCCTTACAAGATGGCAGCCATTCGCTCCATATTTTTGTGTTCACATCTTGTAATGATTTCGGCAGTGCTCCATGACAGGGAAATACTGCCCATGTCCCAGCCGGAATGACTCTTGTTTCCAAGCCTTCAGGGACTTCGCTTTCTGGACGATAATTATCAGCTATCAAATATTCAAAGTTCTGACCATCACTGTCTATGCAGATTCCATACATTCCACATATGATTTTCCCATACCCGCTTTTCATATGCTCCTGCCAGAATTCAGGAATTTTTTGATAAGAGGTTTCCGAATTGAATTTACGGGAAACTCCCATAACTGTGAACTGTTCTTTTTCTACAATTTTGTACTCTAACATAGTACCACCCTCCAGTGTAAGTTTTATTTTCAGCGGAGCAACAGAATTCAGACTGCAGTTCTTTTCTCTTGCCTGAGAAGGCGTTATCCCATGAAACTTAGTAAATGCTTTCGCAAAGCTGTCAGGCGAGCTGTATCCATACTTCAGTGCAGCATCAAGCACCTTGATATCGGATGAACAAAGCTCCTGAGCAGCCAGTGTCAGACGGCGGTTTTTAATGTACTCCCCAACTGTAAATCCACATAATACATGGAATATTTTTTGGAAGTAGAAGCTTGACACAAATGCTCTGCCTGCGATCTCATTTATATCAATATCCTCGGTCAGATGCTCTTCAATGTAATAAATTGCATTTCGTATGCCGTCATTCCAGCTATTCATGAGCAGCATTCTCCTTTCTGTGTCGCTGTGATTATATTATATAACCAAATGTTTAAAATTTCCCGATATTTTCTGCTCTCTGATGCGGGATGGCTCCATGATACTGCAAATAGGAACATAACAGGCAGATAGCGAGGTATAATGGGCAGATGGAATGGCATGAAAGCCAGAGTCAGGGATAATAAAAATGGGGCATACTGGAGCAGTGAGATCTGGCGTGACTCATTTTTCGGTTTTGTGTCAATGCCCTAAACAGGCTTATACTATTTCTGCATCCGCACCGATAGCCGTAAAAGCAAACAAAAAAGGGTGTCAATGCCCTAAACGGGCTTATAGCGTTTCTACGCAGGCGATTGAGGCAGGAGATGTGGAGCTACAGATGTGTCAATGCCCTAAATGGGCTTATAGCATTTCTGCGCTGCCCTTCTACACACCGTAATTTACAAGGCTTTCAGACCATAATTTTGCAGGTAATGATCTGACAATTATAAAATATCGGGGGTTACGGAAATGTGCAATTTTCAATTATTCAGGTTTATACGCATAGAATCACTGAGTCTGACCATGTATTTCAGCTTACAGAAGGATGTTTTGATTTCCGTTGCCAATCATTTTTCTTTATTTTTCTTTATTTTTCTAAAGATTTTATTTACATTTCTTATAAATATGCTATAATAGAAATACCAAGCAAATCAGAAAGTGAGGCCCCCCAAGATGATTAAATATTATAAGTTATTAGATACCCTCAACCGTCGCTCTATGACAAAAGAGGATCTGCGCCAGCAAATTGGCGTATCATCTGCAACAATGTCTAAAATATCAGCACATAAAGCTGTTTCCTTAGATGTAATTGATAAAATATGTTGCGCACTTAATTGCCAGCCAGGAGATATTATTGAATATATTCCTGCCGATAATTCTCAGGATGAATCATTGCCAAACCATACACAGTAATCCGGAAAGGAAGAATTATTATGCCATCATTGCATGAACTGCTGCAAAAAGCAGACTTTTATAAAACGAAAATATCCTCTTCCAGGCCATTGGCAAAGGAAGAATTAGAATCTCTGGATGATTATTTCCGTATAGGATTTACCTATAGCAGCAACGCGCTGGAAGGAAACAGCCTTACCATTTCTGAGACAAAAATACTTCTTGAAGACGGTATCACTGTTGGAGGTCGTCCGCTGAAAGACTGCTATGAAGCTGTCGGTCATGGCGCCGCTTATGATTTTATGTTAACTCTGGCAAAACAGCAAAATCTAAATATCACAGAAGATATTATCCGAAACTTACACCGCCTGTTTTACCAGAAAGTAAATGCCGATCAGGCCGGCAGCTACCGTACCATCCAGGTTTACATTTCCGGTACGGAATATCTTCCCCCTGCTCCGGATGATGTGCCTCGCCTTATGAAACATCTCACTGATCAGATTCATTTTTCACAGTCCACCCTGCATCCAGTCGAACTGGCAGCTATGGCACACAAACGTTTTGTTGATATTCATCCATTCATTGACGGAAATGGAAGAACTGCACGTCTGCTGATGAACCTTATACTAGTTAATAAAGGCTATGGTGTTGTTTCTATTCCGCCTGTTCTGAGAAATGACTACATTAACGCCTTATCTGCTTCTAGAAAGCTTAACGACATGGAACCATTTTCAAAATTGATTGCCGAATGTGTCATTGAAACAGAACGTGATTACTGTCGGCTGCTTAAGCTATAGCCAAAACCAATATGAAGAATTTTTGCACAGATCTTTATTTAAAATAAACAACGGCAGCAGTACAATATTTCCATACTGCTGCCCCATCAGCCAACGTACAGCAGTGTTTTTTGAGAAGAAATGGACAAAAAATAGCGAACTGCTACATATGCTGCAATTAAATTTTAGATACATATAGGAAACAATAAAAATATGTGTTATAATGCTGTATATCAAAAATACCTTTCTGGGGAAGGAGGAATATGATATGCCAATAAATGAAAAGGAGTACAATGGCAACCTTTTTGATAAATTAGAGTTAGTTGAAAGAATCAGAAGAGAGGCCAACAGGGGCGGGCTTGAGGCTGTACTTGAGCAATTAGATATCGAAGAGGCAGCTATTAATAGAAAACTTTACCAAAACCCTCCGCTTGTAAGTGAATAAAACATTTTAAAGAGAGTGTCAAGAATTTCTGATACTCTCTTGTTTTACTTAAGAGAGCAGTCAAAAGTCAGGCAAGCTATATTCCCAAATTGTAAATTATTAACTGTCATAGCATAAATTATAATCTCAAACTTCCCACATCAATAAATGCCTGAAACCATTAAAAAATTAGGGATTT
>CANDMV010000123.1 GCA_947385875.1 uncultured Eubacterium sp.
GAGATCTGTATTAGTGACTGGAGTTCAGACGTGTGCTCTTCCGATCTTCTGGGATTTTTAATGCACTCGCAAAACCATCAATAAATAAAATCACATCTCCGGTCAGCATTCCAAACTGTACTGCATCCTCTATATTTTCAAACGGCGTAACATCACAAAGCCCCTGTCCATTCGATGCAAGAGACTCATAGATTCTTTCTGCCGACAGGTCTGCCAGATCATTTAACAGCCTGCCGACCAGTGAATTCTCAAAGGCAAGAGATCCTGCCGTAATCTCGATATATGCTGCCAGACATCGTACCTGCTCCCTGCCCAATACCATTTCACGTATTTTAATATCCATGCTGCTGCCAAACATATCCTGCAGAATCTGTTTATTTTCACTTACCTTCAGGGATACGGGATGCACCTGCTCCTGTGTGGTCAGCTTTTCCATCTGATTTACCTGTGCCTGCCTGACTGAATATTTTTCCATAAGCAATTCCTTCCTAATCTTATGCCTGCTCAGCTACAATACAATATAACTCTTCACACCCCAGCCGAGAAGCAGCTGTGCTGTGATACTCTTCACTATTAATCTCAGCGATGCTCATGCAGGCTATTTTGAATGTACCATCATGTATTTAGGATCCCAGTATGCATATACAGCTTCTATGCTTATGATAAACTAGTATAGCGTAAATTAAGTTCCTGATAGATTCATTTCTAGCAAAGCTTGATTTATCAACGTTTTCGGGTATGCTCATGAGTCAGAAGCTTATTATTCGTGATACCAGTTTATATTTAGCTGATTTTGGATAGTTATATGTGTGTACTATTACAAGTCCGGCATATATCGTTCAAATATAATGAAACAGAGTACATCAGCAGTATCTGCCTTTTACGAAACTTTATACATTTGAAATCAGTTATTTTGGAATTATTGGGATCTGCCCCAAATTCAATTTACGTAATCATATACATAAACTGAATTTGGGACAAATATACTTTAAGCTAAGAAAAAAAGAATCTATATCAACAGAACTTTACCATCATCAATCAAATTGATCAGGTATATCAATCATATACCTCTCAAACGCATTAATAACACGTGTTTTTCCACGTTCATCCTCTCTCACATGAGACCTTCCATAATTCATATGCACATGACCGTGTATAAAATAATTAGGCTCATACTTATCCATCAGTTCATTAAAAATCTCAAATCCGTGATGCGGCAGATCCTCCCCGTCATTCAGATCTTTTGCCGGAGCGTGTGTCAGAAGAATGTCAAATCCCCTGCTTCTCCATATCTTAAAACGCAGCTTTTTAATCCTTGTGCGCATTTCACTTTCCGTGTACTGCCAGTCATCATCCTTATAACGCATGGAACCTCCCAGTCCCAGAATACGCAGCCCTTTGTAATTGTAAACCGTGTCATCCACACAAATACAGCCTTCCGGCGGGCGTGTCCTATATTTCGCATCATGATTTCCGTGCACATACAGAACGGGAGCCGAAGACATCGTAGCCAAAAACGACAGGTACTCAGCATTCAGGTCACCGCAGGAGAGAATCAGATCGACTCCCTCCAGCTCTTCCCTGCGGTAAAAATCCCACAATGCCTTACTTTCTATATCCGCCAATAGTAATACTCTCATCAGAACCCACCCTGTAATTGAACAAACTCTTTCACATCATCTTTAAGTTCATCCAGATCAGGAATCCCTCCTTCTACATTACTAGCCAGATAGTTCATCATAGAAATGTCCTCCGGCTTTAATCGGTCATTTGCATCATGTACCAATTCACCGTCCTGTCTCACCCATGTACTTTCAAACGGACTGAATTCCTTACGGCGAATACTTTCTGTCAGCATATCAACCAGGATTTTAGTGCCGTCTGGCAGCTTCTGTGAGCAGAATATTTCCAAAACCCCAGCAGAAATGCCCCACCAATAATTCAATGCACGGTTTTTATTTTTTTCTACCTCTGTATTCCACGTTTTTTCCATAATACTGCGGATAATCAGCTCATACACTTTACCCCAGTGGCAGACAGAGGCTGCGATATTTTCTATCCTGCCGTCTGAGAAGCGGTGGTATAAGCCATATTGCCTTGTAGGATGCTCCGGCTTAATCCAATCCTTATCTGATATAATATGCACACTTTCCGGCCAGTCTTTCTTTTTTTCAGCTTTTACAGAACGCCAGCGCAGGTGTACTTTCACACGGGGATTTACCATCTGCGCACCCAGAGAATATGCATTGATATTGGCTATTGTACTATAAATCGGATAATCTGCCATATAACCAATATCATTTGTCTCTGACAGCGCTCCTGCAATCACCCCCAGCAGAAATTTGCTTTCATACATACGGCAATAATAAGTACGTATCGCCTGATATTTGGAATTTGTTGAACAGTTGAGAATCTTAATTTCAGGATGCTTTACAGCTGCCTTCACACTGGCATTTGCCAGCTGTGCCGCTACCGTAAATATTATTTTATTCCCGTCCAAAATCGCAGCCTCAATAATATCCTCAGAATTATCCGTATACTCTGCATGTTCATATATCGATGTCTTCACCCGGCTGCCAAATACCTGATCTATATGACTTCTGCCCATTTCATGCGCATAATTCCAAGCCGAATTTTCCACTGACTTCTCATAGATAAACGCGATTTTTAACGGCTTTGACGTATCACTGAGAATACGATTTAAAATCGAACGCCCGGCAGTCGTTTTTTCCTTCTGCTGCGGCTCCAGAACAATCTTTATAGACTTATTCTGTGCAAGAGTCAAAAATTCATCCCACATTTTTGTCAAATTCTCACGGATTTCATCCGCCCTGTTTGTCTGCAGCTGCCATGCAGGAAATATGTCAATATAAGCCAAAAACGCATCGCCTGACGTAATATTTATTTTATCTCCGCCTTTCGCCTTATAAATTTTGCGAAAATTCAAAAATTCACTGCGCAGAGAAATTCTATGCTCTTCCTCCCATACTTTTCCTGGTTCATAGCCATAATAACGAATTAATTTATCATAAGATCCCTGCTGAGAAAACCAAATATCATAAATTTTAGTATCTTCATAAAAATCCATGAATTCGTAATAAATCTTTGTTTCCAGGTCGTCGGTCTTCTTTGGAATAATCCGCGTTACTTTTGCACTTATTTTAGCCGCTTTGAGACTCTTTAATACACTGACGCGCTTGTTGCCCTCCATAACATAAAACCGATGCATATACTCATATGCTACGATCGGGTCACGGATTCCTTCCTGAAGCTGTGCTTCATGCAGGTCAGACCATTTGTATGCAAACTCAGTCTCTCCGCCTAACAGCGGCATAAAGTTATTTGCAAAAGAATTCTGTCTGCCCGCCGTTTTCGTTCCGACAACAAGATCCAGCGGAATTTCAACAAGTCCAATATATTTCTCTCCGGCAGTTTTCTCATAAGGAAGAAAATCATCCAACGCCGGCAGATATGGATAATCTCCCCTGTTCATTGCGGCACGATACGCCTTCTGTGCCTGCTTATTTGCTGCCTCATATGCTTCGTAAGCCATACTCTGCTCCTTTCTAGCCCGATACACTGTTTCCTGTATAAAGCTGATAATATTTTCCACGTTCTTCGATCAGCTTATCATGATTGCCCCGTTCGATTACGCGGCCTTTTTCCAATACGATAATACAGTCACTATTGCGTACTGTCGAAAGCCGATGGGCAATCACAAATGTGGTACGTCCCTTCATCAGCTTATCCATGCCGTCCTGAACAATTTTTTCTGTTCTTGTATCAATAGAACTAGTCGCTTCATCCAGAATCAGAACCGGCGGATCCGCAATCGCCGCCCGCGCAATCGCAAGCAGCTGCCGCTGACCCTGACTAAGGTTCGATCCATCACCTTTCAGCATTGTCTGATACCCATCCGGGAGATGCCGGATAAATCCATCCGCATTCGCCAGCTTCGCAGCCGCAATGACATCTTCATCTGTTGCATCCAGCTTGCCATAACGAATATTCTCCATAACCGTAGCTGTAAATAAATGGGTATCCTGAAGAACAATTCCAAGAGAATGCCTTAAATCGTCTTTCTTTATTTTATTTATATTAATCCCGTCATATCGAATCTTACCGTCCTGAATATCATAAAAACGGTTGATTAAGTTCGTGATCGTCGTCTTTCCTGCTCCAGTCGAGCCGACAAATGCGATTTTCTGTCCTGGCGTCGCAAATAAATCTACATTATGAAGTACAATTTTTTCTGGTACATATCCAAAATCTACGTCATCAAATACAACGTCCCCGGTCAGCTCCTGATAAGTCACTGTACCTTCCTGCTGATGAGGATGCTTCCATGCCCATAATCCGGTACGCTCATTTTCTGCCGCTTCTACGATCTGTCCATTTTCTTTTTTCGCATTTACCAGCGTGACATAGCCTTTATCTGTTTCCGGCTGCTCCTCTAACAGCTTATAGACACGCTCTGCTCCTGCAATCGCCATAATCACTGCGTTTAACTGCATACTGACCTGATTAATCGGCTGGTTAAAGCTCTTATTAAATGTTAAAAAGCTTGCCAGCTTTCCTATAGAAAAGCCGCCGATTCCATTCATCGCAAGTATCCCGCCTACGATCGCGCACAGTACGTAACTAATATTCCCAAGCTGTGCAGTAACCGGCATCAGGATATTAGCAAAACGGTTCGCCTGATAAGCACTTTCAAACAGCTGATCGTTCAGCTCCTTAAAATCATTGATCGACTGCTGCTCACGGCAGAATACTTTAACTACCTTCTGCCCTTCCATCATCTCTTCTATATAACCATTTACTTTACCTAAATCCCTCTGCTGCGCTAAGAAATATCTGCTGCTGAGTCCTGCAAGACGCTTTGTCATATACAGCATAATCGCAACCATAAGCAGTGTCAATAATGTCAAAGGAAGATTTAAATAAATCATGCTGCCGAGCACGCTGAATATTGTAATTACGCTGGAAAACAGCTGCGGCATACTCTGGCTCACCATCTGGCGCAGTGTGTCCGTGTCATTTGTATATACAGACATAATATCGCCATGCGGATGCGTATCAAAATAGCTGATCGGCAGCTTCTCCATATGTGAAAACAAGTCATTTCTCAGATTGCGCAGTGTTCCCTGACTGACATAGATCATAATTTTAGACTGACCATAGCTCGCAGCGACACCGACAGCGTAAAAACCAGCCACTCGGAAAATAGCTGAAGCCAGATTACTAAAGTCTGTAGATCCGCTTGTCAATAATGGCTGAATATATCCGTCAATCAGCTCTTCCATAAACAAAGTTCCCTGCACCATCGCAAAAGCCGAATACATAATACAAACCATGACCACAATCATCGCCAGTGCATAATTTTTCATGATATACCCTAACAGCCATCGAAGGATTTTACCCGGATTTTCTACACGCGGCCTTGCTCCTCTGCCTTGCCGTCCATGTCCTCCCGGACCATGAACCGGTTTTGCTTTTTCTGCCATTACCTGTCACCTCCGTGCTCGTCAAAATCTCCCCCTCCGCCAGTCTGAGATTCATAGACTTCGCGATATATATCATTCGTTTTCAGCAGTTCTTCATGGGTTCCAAAACCATTTACTTTCCCATGCTCTAATACCAGTATACGGTCTGCATTCTGCACGGAAGATATTCTCTGCGCAATAATCAGCTTCGTCGTTCCCGGAATTTCTTCCGCAAACGCCCTGCGGATCTTTGCATCCGTTGCCGTATCCACCGCACTCGTAGAATCATCTAAAATAAGTATTTTAGGTTTCTTTAACAATGCTCTCGCAATACAAAGACGCTGTTTTTGTCCGCCGGATACATTCGAACCGCCCTGTTCGATATATGTATGATATCCATCCGGCATCGCCTCAATAAATTCGTCCGCACAAGCCAGCCGACATGCTCTCTGGCATTCTTCTTCACTGGCATTCAGATCACCCCAGCGCAGATTATCATAAATTGTACCTGAAAACAGTACATTTTTCTGCAGCACAACAGACACCTTATTACGCAGTGTTTCCAGATCATAACAGCGTACATCTTTACCGCCTACTTTTACACATCCTTTTGTCACATCGTACAAACGGCTGACCAGATTAACAAGACTGGACTTAGAGCTTCCCGTTCCGCCGATAATACCGATTGTCTCACCGGTTCGAATACGAATATTAATATCAGACAATACCGGATCACCACTGCTTTGCCTATATGAGAAGTCCATATGCTCAAACTCAATGCTGCCATCCGCCACATCAAAATCCGGATTTTCCGGGTTTTCGAGCGTACTCTTTTCATTTAATACTTCTGCAATACGCCTTGCGCTGGCAGAACTCATTGTAATCATAACAAACGCCATAGAAAGCATCATCAGGCTCATCAGTATATTCATGCAGTAAGCAAGCAGGCTCATCAAATCACCCGTCTGCAGATCCACACCGCCAGATGATACTATGATCTTTGCCCCAAGCCAGCTGATACTAAGAATACAACTGAATACCGTCAGCATCATTGCCGGAGCATTAAACGCAATAATGCTCTCAGCTTTAACAAACATCTGATATAGGTTTCCACAGGCTTTTTGGAATTTGCTTATTTCATAGTCTTCCCTTACATATGCCTTTACAACGCGAATCGCTGATATATTCTCCTGTACGCTGGCATTTAAATCATCATATTTTTCAAATACTGCACTGAAATACTTGTATGCGTTTACTGTAATAACCGCTAAAATCCCTCCCAGCACAATGACCGCAACTAAATATACACTGGCCAGTTCAGGTGAGATAAAAAAAGACATCACCATTGCAATAATCAAAGAAAACGGAGCACGTACACACATACGTAATATCATCTGATACGCATTCTGTAAATTGGTAACATCTGTTGTAAGTCTGGTAATCAGTCCAGCTGTAGAATATTTATCGATATTCTCAAATGAATAATTCTGAATATTGATAAACATTCCTTCCCGTAGATTTTTCGCAAAACCGGCTGAAGCACGGGCACCGTATTTTCCTCCCATAACGCCTGCCGTTAATCCGATAAAAGCGGCAGCTATCATCCATATTCCCATAATATAAATATGATTGATGTTGCTCTTTTCCACACCATCATTAATGATGGAAGCCATTAGAAGCGGAATTATCATTTCCATAATGACTTCTACAACCATATAGATGGGCGTCATCAAAGAATCTCTCTTAAATTCTCTGATATAAGAACTCAGTGTCTTTATCAATTATTATCACTCCTTATTGATCAATACAATCATCTTAGGCAGCTTAGACTGCAAAAGCTTTGCTTATTACTACTTACAGCTGTAAATCTGCAATCTCCGACTGCCCAGCAGAAGCAGCATTACTCCATCGCATCCTTAATCGCTGCCAACAGTTCATTATAATTCTCAAACGCAGGCAGATGTGGATAATCTGCTTTAATCTGCTCTGTACTCTTAAACAGGAAGCCCGCCTTGCTTGCCTCGATCATGCCTAAGTCATTATAGCTGTCACCACTTGCAATCGTCTCAAAGCCAATGGACTGAAGCGCCCTTACCGTCGCATACTTGGATTTTTCCACACGCATCTTATACCCGGTAATCTCTCCGTTTTCAGCCACTTCAAGCGTATTACAAAAAATCGTCGGCCATCCGAGCTTTTTCATCAAAGGCTTTGCGAACTGCTCAAATGTATCACTGATAAGAATGACCTGTGTAAGAGACCGCAGCTCATCTAAAAACTCTTTAGCGCCCGGTAATGGATCAATATCAGCTATAACATCCTGTATTTCCCTCAGTCCCAGACCGTGCTCCTTAAGAATGCTCAGGCGGCCTGCCATCAGCTTATCATAATCCGGTTCATCCCTTGTGGTCTTCTTTAACTGCGGAATACCGCTTTTTTCAGCAAATGCTATCCATATTTCCGGAACTAATACGCCTTCTAAATCTAAACATGTAATATACATCTTAATACCTCCATAATTGTTTTTACCGCAACAGTTCAGGCAGGCTGACCTGTTACCTTTTACTCCATGCAGTCAGAAAGATTCACGCCGCTGCTGCTTTAAAATTTCCAGCCGAAGGACTCACATCGCCGTCGAAATTTTGCCTTGCACTGGCGCGAATCAATCAGCACTAAAGTCTAATTTCTCCTCAGATGGGGAACTGGACATTTGTAAATAAGTGTAAAATATAGTTATTTTTGGTTATGCTATCTTATTTTATCACAAATAAAAAGATACGCAAGCCATTACTTTTTATAAATCATGATTATTATAAAAATACTTTGTTTTTCTACTAATTAAAATCAACAGCCCCAAGTCCCTGCGTAAGATACAGCATAGCATCTTTCCATACATTTGCCGGATAAGTAGCCCCATATAAATTTTCAAGCGTCCTTGGTGTATCATAGCCAATCCAAACTGCTACCGTATAATAAGGCGTCACGCCGCAGAACCACCCATCCTTACTGCTGTTCGTCGTACCTGTCTTGCCGGCAGCTGGTACGTCCGATACACTGCTCCACCCCATGCTTTTTGCCGTTCCATTTGTTAAAACTCCCTTTAATATATCGAGCATAGTAGAACTTCCCTCTTTTGTGTAGACGATCTTAGACTCCTCTGCCTTATACAGCTCTTTTCCTTCATGATCCTTTAATGATATCAGACAAGATGGATTACGGTATTCTCCCTGATTGACAAGCGTGCTATATCCGCTTGCCATCTGCACGGTTGTTGCCCCATAGGTCAGCCCGCCAAGTGCCGCTGACAGGGTATAATCCGAAGGCGCAATTCGGTCAAACTTCATCTGGGTCAAGAATGACAGTCCGTATGACGGCTTAATGTCATTAAATACAGAATAGGCTACGCCATTCTTACTCTGTTCTACTGCGCTTCTAAGCGTCATAGCCGTTCCGCGCAGGCTGGAAATATCTACGCCGGGCTGCTGTGCCGCCTTAACATCTATGTCATATACTGTCGTCTCTGGCGTATAACCATACATCAATGCAGGAGTATAGACTGCCAGCGGCTTAATCGTACTTCCCGGCTGACGATAGCCTTGATAAGCACGGTTTAAGCTATATACATTATCTAGATTTTCCTGCGAACGTCCCCCTACAACCGCAATTACCTTTCCTGTTGTATTGTTGATGGCAGTAATTGCCCCCTGAAGCTCATACACATTTGTCTCAGGATTGGTCTCGGTAGCAAATGCCAGGTTATTGTCCAGCGCCTGCTGCAATGCCTGCTGTATGTCTGTCTTCAGACTTACCGTAACCTCATAGCCCTTGGCATACAAGTCCTTTTTTTCCAAGTTATAAGAAGCCTCATAAGATTCCTGATATGACTTATAATCCTCTTCATCTGCGAAGTCGTACCGAAATTCAAATCCATGCAGCTTCATCAAGTACTCTACCGCGCAATATACCGCATAGGTAGTCTCATAGTTGTAAAATTCTGATTTAGCTTTTGTAATCTTTATCTTTTCTTTCAGTGCAGCCTGATATGTGTTTTTTGTCAGATACCCTTCCTCATACATATCCTCTAAAATCTTATCCCTGCGTTCCAGCGCCCTCTTTGGATGATTGTATGGGTTAAAATATTCGGGCCGATTCGGTATCGCACATAAATAAGCAATCTGCGACAATGACAACTCATCGGCACTCACCCCAAAAAACGCTTTTGCTGCTGCTTCCAGCCCATAGATTCCATTGCTGAAACATGCTGTATTAATATAGAATTCCATAATTTCATTTTTGCTGTATTTCTGCGTCAGCCTGATCGCAATCATCATCTCTTTTATTTTACGCACGATTGAACGCTCTCTGGTTAAATAGATGGTACGTGAAAGCTGCTGTGTAATCGTGCTTGCTCCCGCCAGCGAATCTCCCTTTGACAGAACAAAGTCTTTGACAACTCGTATAATCCCTTTTACATCTATTCCTATATTTCTCCAGAAGCTGCGGTCTTCAATCGCTATAAAAGCATTCACAGCATCTTTTGGGATTTCCTCATACTTCAAATAACTGGATTTGCCGCCGCCGGAAGAAAGTGCTGCGAGCTGTTCCCCATTTTCAGCATAGATATATGTAATCTCATCCATACGAAAATCATCTGCCGTACTGGCTGCCACAACCTCATCCGCCTCCTGTGCGTATGACCGATATGTGTCTCCATATCTCACAAATAAAACAACAGATACCAAAGCTGTCAGAATAAGCCCTGTCAGCACAATCCACTTTAATGTATGCCACAGATGATAGAAAAAATCACAGAAAAAAGCTCCGACCAACCGAAAGCCATACCCGCTTTCCGGCTTTCCCTGATTCTGATGCGCTTTTTTTACCTGTGCCAGCATCGACTGGCGTTTTTGTCTGCTTTTCTTTTTTTTCTTCTTTTTATCCATACCTAGATCCACTCCTTATTACACTTATCTATTTTTCGATCCCATCACACCGTATGTCGATTACTCAGCTGCCTTCTGCCAGACACAAAACCTGCTTTTAAATAGTTTAGGTTACTGATACTGTTTTTAAACATCAACAGCATAACAAATGAGAGCATCAAAACTGTTACAGAACAACAGCACATTTATAGTAACAGTTCCGGCCTGACCGAACTGTTATCGTACCATTTTATCACAAAAAACTATTCCTTGCTACCTTATTAAAATTCTTATATAATATTACAGTTCAGATAAGTTATCATAAACTATAAAAGAAAAGAGGTTCTGTATTATGATTAAAATTGGTTCACACGTCGGTATGAGCGGCAAAGATATGTTCTTAAACTCTGTCAAAGAAGCTGCATCCTATGGTGCAAATACATTCATGGTCTACACTGGCGCACCACAGAACACCCGCCGCAAAGAAATCAAAGACTTAAACATCGATGCTGCTCATTCTTATATGAAAGAACATGGCATAGAAAGTTTTGTTGTACATGCTCCATATATCATCAATCTTGGAAACTCCATAAAACCGGAAACCTTCGAGCTGGCTGTAGAATTTCTTGCCAAAGAAATCGAACGCACCCTTGCAATGGGTACCAACATATTAATCCTGCATCCTGGTGCACATGTCGGTGCCGGAACTGAAGCAGGAACCGCCCAGATTATTAAGGGCCTGAACGAAGTCCTGACCGCAGAATCCCAGTGCCTGATTGCCTTAGAAACAATGGCAGGAAAAGGTTCTGAAATTGGAAAAACATTTGAAGAACTGGCTGCAATTTATGATGGCGTCGTACACAATGACAAGCTTCGTGTATGCTTTGACACATGCCATACACATGATGCCGGCTATGACATCATACATGATTTTGACGGCGTAATCAGCCATTTTGACAAAATAATAGGCAAAGACCAGATCGCAGTCTTCCACATCAACGACAGTAAAAACACCTGCGGTGCTGCGAAAGACCGCCATGCCAACATTGGAGACGGTGAAATCGGATTCGAAACACTCCATTCCATTGTTCATCAACCTGATTTTCTAGAAATACCTAAAATATTGGAAACTCCTTATCTGACCGATCCTGAAGACTCAAAGAAAAAATATCCGCCTTATAAGGACGAAATTCAAAGACTGCTGGAATAATACAGCAAACTTTTAAACAAGGCGCATATGCCTCTTATGTATGATGATCAGGCAAATCTGCCAAAGTTCAACAAGACAATCCTCTCTGTCCCATCTACGTCTAAGGAAAGTGTCATAATTTCTGTGTAAGTTTTTTGTATAATCCTATCAATCAGGTATTTTATGAATACTTATATAAAAATTATGATGCTTCTCATCTAAGAGCATCTGCGCTGCTTGTTATATGCAATTCTGTCAAGGTCTATGATATTTAAGAAAGCAGATCCCCAAGGCACACATTTCCAGATAATTTTTCTTCTGCAAATGCATATTCCTGCGTTTTTTCATCCAAAACAGCACCATTAAACAACCTTACTGGAAATAATATAAGCTGTCTTTCTCCTTTATTGACATTTACGCAGGTAAGCATATCATCTTCCTCATCATGAACACGCGACAACACATAATAATGCATATCCTGTCCTTTTACATAATAATGCGCCAACACTGGAAGCTTTCTTACCTCCTGCGCATCCCAGTCAATATCAAAACCCGGAGGCGTACTGCATTCGATCATATTTTTCTCAAAAATCTCATCGATTGCATCTGCATCCGCCTGACCAAATCGAACAAGTTCTTTTTCTGTAATTAAATCTGACATATTTTTCTCCATTTATGAATATTTGTAGTGGTACATTTTCTCAAAATTTTATTATACCCGCAGACGAAAAGTCTTCCAAATTTATCAGTGCTCACAGATATATACAATCCTGCGGCAACTTGTTTCGTACCAATCGAAACGAAGTGCAGACCTAAGCACCAGCGGCGATTGTTTAGGCATTTACAGCTAACGCAAAGTACTGGGTTGAACTGTTACAGTATAACACCATTTATACAAAAAATCAACATATATCGAACATTCTTTCGAATTATTTGCAACAGTTCAGCCTTCGGCAGAACTGTTACTGAATCCAACCCATTGGAAGTTCGCTTCGCGAAGGATTGGATTCACTCTCGGCAAAATCTACACGTTCTTACGTACTTTGCAGTTAATGCAAAGTACTGGGCTGAACTGCTACAATTATTTACCATTTTTTATAAACATTTTATTTTTTAAAATGCAGACACATTCTTACTCAACTCAAACAATATTAGCCTAAAAGCCGCCAAAAATGCGATAAACATGGATTCCACTGATGCTACACATTTACGTCTCATAACTATAGTACTTTTTAAGATCTTTTGGTATAAATAGCCATTTAATACAATAATTGTATAATACAAATGAGGAGATGGAAGCTATACAATGAGAGAAGAATACGTTTTAAAAAGAGTAACTGAACTCCGAGAGGAAAGACACTGGTCACTTTACCGATTGGCTAAAGAATCTGACATCAGCTATTCTACCTTAAGCAACACATTCCACCGCAACAATGTCCCATCCGTATCCACACTGATGAGAATATGTGACGGATTCGGCATTACATTGGCTGAGTTTTTTGATGAAGAAGGTACTATGCCAAAACAGCTGACAGTCTCAGACCAACAGCTGCTTACTGACTTCCACCGTCTGCCGCGAAGCGACAAAAACCTTGTTACTGCTTATATGCAGGGTCTTTTGAAAGTCGCTGCCATACATAAAGACGAAGAGATGCTCTTAGAACCATTAGAAACCGAATAGTCAAAAAACTGAGCTACAAAGTATTTTTCTACAGACAGGAAATGTCACGGCATATTTTTCAACTATTCCGTGACATTCCTTTTTCTCATACAGACTCAGGCATTTCATACGAGGTCTACGCTGCCTTCAGCTGCGCCATTAATTACATAATATGCCTTGTTATCCTGCGGCTTTACATAAATCTTTATATCCTTCATTTCTTCTTCGATACCGCTGTTTTTGTAGTCCTGCCTGATCTTTTCTGAAATCTCTGCCACAGCTACCTCTTTTTCATCATATTGTATGATGATTTCTTCTGAAGGCGCAGCTTTCACATCAGAAACGCCCTTTACATTTTGTAATACTGTATTATTCTTATTTACTGATCTTCTTGTTTTTGATTTCACTATGATATCCTCCTAATTAATGATTTCACCCTACTATACTCTTTTTCTATAAAATAGTCAAATTATACTTTTATTCATCCATATCTGTGCATGGTATATGCTGCTTTTTGCACCCCATCCAGAAAGCGGCTGTGCCGCGCTAACGGACTCCCAGCCAATTCTGTATCCAGTGATGTAAACCCGTCTTTGGGATTTAACACCATGTTTTTTTGAAAATCTTATATAGTCCAATAT
>CANDMV010000124.1 GCA_947385875.1 uncultured Eubacterium sp.
ATCTCTCCTGAATTTGCCGTCAGAAAATATTCATACGGCCTGTGCAGATACGTCTCCATCATCATTTTTTGTGTCAGCACCCTGTTATTACACACAAATCTCGTCTGGACATAATATTCAAAAAACAAAAACCCATTTTTTACAAAATAAATCACAACAATCGAAAGCAGAATCAGCACAAGAAAATCCTCCGGTGTATGCAGATGAAACAGCCCCGCCAGGTACACCGCATATTTATTTGTTTCAAAAAAATGACTGTTCATAATCGTTGTCATAAGCGGAATCATCATAGAAATGCCCACTGTTTCCAAAAGACCGCCGATAATCATTAGAATAACCAAGACGACGATCCTTATTTTTTGTCTTCCGTTTAAAAACAAATTAAATTTCTTTAAGATTCTTATCATTTATGTCCTCCGGATGCATTCGGCCCTTCAAAAGCGAACTTCTATTGGGCCGGATGCCATTACTTTTCACAGTACAGCCGCTTTCTATACTCGCGAAAGTTAAGATTTGCCAAATTTATCGCCCGTATATGCCCGCGAGCGCAATGTATCTGGATAACTTTTTCGTTCGCGTGTATAGCCAGTGTGTGAAAAATAACTTATTTTTCTTGTAAACATATCAAATAGGTTATATCCATCCCAGATCAGATCAAAATCCATCGTCTTCCCAATCGGCACTACCCGATCGACCCCTTTAATATTGTCATCCAACAATTCCTGAAGCATCTGTGATCTTCCAAAATATCCAATGGTCTGGCACTTTTCCCCGCAAATGCAGGCAAGCTCTCTAAGGCTGCCTGTCAGATATTCCATGAAATATCCGCTGTTTCCACAATACTGCATGACTGTTTCATCAAGCCTGTCTATCTGCACGCGCATCAGCCGATAATCACTGTCCGCACAGACCAGATGCGGGAAGCATTCTCCGTGTTCTGCTGCCATCATTCCCAGATTGGTCAATTTATCAACAATCTGCACAGTCTTCATCTGATACTTTTCCTGCACGAGCTCCCATAATTTTCCCCAGAATATATTCTGCAGTAAACAGATGCTGTTGTTATCCTTATATTTATCTTTCCCCTCCTCAGCAAAAAACATTCCTTTTTTGTACCACACAACCATCCGCGGAGACGTGCAGGCATTCTGGTCTGTCAGATATGTATCGTTATAAAAGCCTCTGGCCAGCTCCGCCTTCTCATCTTCCGCAGCCTGAGCATAATCATCCAGATCAATCACCGCTAGAGAATACCTGTCCGCAAAGCATACATCATAAGCCCTTGGCGGTATCTTCGACTGCCGAAGCTGCGCGATTGTCTCATCGCCTCCCCAGATCACCCGAACGTCGCAGATGGCGGAGAGCGCGTCATTTACTTCTTTTTCATGTCCATATTTCAGCAGGCAGATTCGATCTCTCATAAAAGGAAATTCGTCCAGCGCATGGCACATGCATTCACCCAGAATACGCACCTGTTCAAAATCCTTTGATGGAATGCGCACCACATTCACATTTCCCATCATCAGTCCGGCAGCTAAAGAATACGCATAATTCACCGCCACATTAGAAGGCGCGACATGAAAAATCACTCCTCTTCCTTTCCGGCAGCAGTCAGGCTCACGCAGAAACCGTCTGCGCATCTTATGGACATTCTGCTTTCGAATCCAGAATGCAAACGTAATCACATCTGAATACTGTTTTGCCTCCGAATGCCTGAATATTTGTTTAGACCAGCAGTCCAGAAAATCTGCCGTCCTTTCCTCAAAAGGCATGAAAGCCTGCTGCAATCTCAGCCTGGCAAGAATCTGACTGCTGCCGGCTGCATAAGTTATTTTAAGATGATCAAAACCTGACTGCATAAGTATCGCTGCACCCCCGTATTTCTGCATTTTTCAGACGTCCAAAGATTTTAAAATATTTCCCTTTTCTGCCGCATGGACAGTCATCCATTCCCAGCAGCATTCCCTCATCCTCAGTAAGAATCGAATGCCCCGGATAAGATTCAGGAAGAACGGAAACCGTCTGCAGCACTCCCCGCTCTCCTGCCGCGCAGGGCTCCAGCCCATATCCCCTTCGAAATATGACATCGGAAAATATGCTGGCATGTAGATGGCCGCATTCACACTGCATATAAATACTCCCGGTCTGCTCTGCCATTCCATAATAGTCATGCACTCTGGATATACCGCAGACTTCTTTCAGAGACTGACAGAAGCATTCATTCGACACCGATTCTGACTGCAGCTTTTTCCATCCCCCGCCATGAATCAGCACCGCATTAGAAAAATCATACTTTCTACTGTCCTTTTGCAGCTCTTTATAAAAATGCTGCCATACCATAAATGTAAATCCAAACAGCAGAATCTTTTCCTGCTGATGCTTTTCCAAAAATCTGCACATTTCCTGCTTATTCAGCGACATATCATCATTCAGGGCATAAGTGATATCCTTCCCAAAAATAGAAAATCCTAAAATTCCCGCTCCGCGCGCCGAAAACATCCGCCTGTCTTTAATCACGCCCGGACAGTCGATGACCAGCATCGGCATCCTGCCGGCTCCGGTAAAATCTGATACAATCTTCAACATCGCTTTCTGCTGGTCTGCAGCAGTCTCTTTATCCAGAACTATTTTGGAAGCGCTCTGCCCGCTTGTCCCGGAAGAAGTCATCGTCTTAAACACCTTATTCTCCGGCACGCTTACTAATTTCAATTCCTTGAACAGACGGACTGGGATAAATGGAATCTGCGTCATATCATAGTATTTCTCTTGAAGCATACCATATGCTTCTAAAATACACCGGTAAGGCGGACAATGCTCTATATGATAGCTGGTAAGTTCTGACAGGCATTCTATCATCTGCTGATTCTTCTCTTCCATTTCCAGTCCAAACGGAGGGCTATTCCATACTTTCGAAAAATCCATGTTATCAAATCCTTATATTGTATTTTCCCTATATCTATTCTGGGAATCTATTGTAAAATCATCTTACTTCAAATCCTTATACCTTAATTCCCCAGTGCAAAGCACTTTAAATACGGTGTGCCTTCTGGGTATACCTTAATTCTCCAGCGCAGGGCACTTTAATTACAGTGTGCCATCGGGGTATACTATATTTTCCTATATTATTTTCGGAAATTATTCGCAAAAACCGTCCGGCCTCGTATCCCCATATCTCAATTACCCAATACAGATCTCTTTATACACGATACACCCTCTGGGTATGCTTTAATTTTCCAGCATCATTTCTGGAAATCCTTAGTAAAATCCATCTTATTTCAAATCCTTATATTGTATTTTCCCCGCATCATTTCTGGGGATCTGCGGTATGTATCTGATCTGAAATGCCGACGCGTTCAGCTTCGTTTTTCCTGAAATAAACTGCTTTACTGCATCCGCCGACTTTTCATCCGTAATATAAGTAACTACATGGTCGTCAGTTCCCGTACTCGCACAGTCCATGCTCTGGAACTGCCGCCGTATCATCTGATCCAGCTCATCCAGACTGACTCTGCTGCCGTATACCTTCAAAAATCTTTTCTTTCTCCCTGCAATATAAAAGTATCCATCTTCATCCAGCCGCGCCATGTCACCTGTTTCTAAGATGCCGTTCCGCTCATCCTTCTTTGCGAGATCCTCGATACATTCTGCATATCCCAGCGTTACGTTTTCCCCTTCATAAATCAGTTCTCCCACTTTACCTGCTTCGCAGATCTTAGAGCCGTCTGTGTCCCTCAGCCAGAGCCTTCCTCCTGGAATCGCAATGCCCATGCTGCCGTATTTTTCCAAAGACCTGTCATGCGGCAGATATGCCATCCGCGCAGTCGCTTCCGTCTGCCCGTACATAACTACAAACTTTTTTCCATAATTTTGTGCATACTCAGCAAACTTCTTATGCAGCTCCCTGTCCAGTTTCCCTCCCGCCTGCGTGAGTGTCCTTAAATACGGCAGATCTTTGTCAAAAAATTTTAATCTGTCCAGCATCTCATAGGTATACGGCACGCCTGCGATCGAGGTCGCCCTGCAGTCTGCACAGAAATCCCAGAACTCTTTCTGCATCAGCGAACAGTCCGTCAATAGAATCTGCGCGCCTGCATAAAGATGTGTATTCAGAATAGACAGTCCATAAGTATAATTCATCGGAAGCGTCGTGATCGGACGCTCTCTGCTGTCAATCTCTAAATATTCAATGATTGATCTTGTGTTCGACAAAATATTGTCATAGCTCTGCCTGACGAATTTCGGACTTCCCGTAGAACCGGATGTCGTTAAAAGCAGCGCCAGATTTTCATAGACCGGAACCTGGATGGCAGATTTCCTTTCAAGCAGCTGATACCCATATTCCTGATATTTTTCACAATAATCAAAATACGTCAGCCGTCTGGATTTTGGCACCCATAAATACTGCGGCTGATACTGCTCCACAAGGTTTTTTAACAGATCTTCTTCTATATTCGCATTCAGCAGAAACGGTACAATGCCGTAATTCATACATGCAATATATCCTGTCACAGAACCTATCGTATTTGTGCATAAAAGAAAAACCAGGGAACGGGACTGCATTTTTTCGGATAAAAATGCGGTGTTATCATACAGCTGGATGTAGGAAACCTCTGCCCTGGCATTTTCTTTTAACGCTGTTTTACTGCCATGTTTTTTCAGATTCCAAATTTGATACATAAATAAAACTCCTCACAAAAAATATTTATCCCCATCTATTGCAAAACTTCATCTTTTCCTCCTCGGTATAAAAATGAAGGAATCTTTCGTTACCGTAATATTCTTTCAGTCTATCTAAAGGAACAGAAAATTGTTTTTTTAATTCCTGATAGATATACTTTGAATGTTTATCATCTCCTATATTACACATTGTATATTTCAGCTCTGATCTTCCGATAAACTCACCAACTATTTTCTCATTTTCATTCATTTTCTCCATTTTCAGCGCTAAAATTTCTACATGATCTTTTTTAATCCATACATATCCTTTTTCTTTGTCAAATGGATAATCAAAAATATCAATCCCCGTCAAAGCTTTCAATTCTTCATCAAACCATGTAAATTCATAATTGCAATTATTCATTACATACATTTGGGCGCTTTCCAGCAGGTCATGATCTGCCGTCACCGCTGATGCCAGAAACAGATCCTCGTAAAACTCCTGAATAAAACCTGCCAATGCCCTTGCAACAGGATCCCTTACCAGCGTAATAATCTTTAATTTTTTTCTCGCATCTCCCATAAGCTTTTTTCTAAAATAATCAATTTGCTCATCAATCACTTTTTCAACGCTGGTTCCTATACAAAGATTCCTTATGATATGATGAATATGCAGCGCCTGCATATTTTCCATTAATAATGTCTGCCAGATCGTTGTAGAACCTACCTTTCCCGGCTGATATACCAAGACGCCATCCGAATAACCATATAAGCTTTCAAAGCTTCTGCATTGATAGTTCGATACTTTCTTCAAATTACAATACAAATCTATCTTTCTTAGTATATCCCTGCGAAATTCTTCTGGAAAACGTTTGTCTGTAATATTTAATTCTATACCTAACTGCAAACCATACCATGTACAAACATATCCGTCTATTTCATTTTTCTGCAGATCTTCAATAATCTCATCTCGATATCCTTTGCTTGCAACAATAATCATACAGTGTGCTTTCTTTGTTTTGATTTTCAGTTCCTCCGGCGTAATAACAGAACATCCCTCGCCCAGATCACAGCCAGTATCTGCATCTCTGTCACAAAAACAGCTAACATCCACATGTGCATCTTCTAAAAGGAAGGCCAATGTTCTGCCCATAGCTTTCGCCCCATAAATAACGATTTCTTTGTCAAATAATGCGTCGATGTTCTTTGTAACGAAATCATAATCTTTTACGTACATTTTCAGTCTTCTCCCTTATTTCATCTATCTTCTGGTTTATGCTGCTTTTCTTTAAATTCAAGCTTTGATGCATTTATCCAGATAATTTTCTACATTATATACTGGTACAATCACAGTTACGATTACGTTATGATTCTCTTTCATGATTCTACCTATTCTCAACATTCTGCTATAAGGTCATCTCATCAGCTGCCCGTTCTAAATACCTGAAATGTATTCTTCTCATTCAATTCAAGATTTCTAGCTAGATTTTTCCCAATCAATTTCAAGATTCTAATCAGGTTCTCTCAATCATTTACTAAGAAACATCCGTCGTCAGACCGCATACAGCACAGTCTCCCCCATAGCAGTCGTATAATGACGAATATAGAACTGATATTCTGGCATAATTTCCAATAAATAAAGCGGTATCTCCACAATATCCTGATCTTTATGATATAAAGATATTGCAAGCTTTGGCTTCCATCTGCATATGCTTTCACTAGCTCCTTTCAGCGCGTTTAATTCCGCTCCTTCAATATCCATCTTGATAAAAGATATTTTTTCACCTTTTAATACTCCGTCAATACTTTCTACCGGAACTACCGTCTTTCCCATTTCGCTTAGACAGGAACCGCTCCTGACACCGCTTTCATTAAAATACAGTTTTGTTTTTTCATGATACAAGCCGGTATTATGCAGCTTGAATTGTCCGTTTTGTATCAGGTCAGACATATTCTGCTCGATCGTTGGTATGGAACGGCTGTCCGGTTCAAAAGCAAATGCTTTGATAAAAGAATCTCCTGCCCACTCGGCAAACTGCCTAGTAGTCATGCCGTCAAAGCAGCCGGCATCTACAAAGATCTCTTCCTTTTCTTTTATAAGATACGGCAGATCAAAATACTGCATCCCGCAGACAGCCAACAAATGAGCAAATGTACATGCCTCCCAGTAAATACGCTCAGGTTCGACTCCTCCATAAGCAAGTATTTCATAACAATTTCTGACCTCGTTTACATCCGATATGCTGATAACGACAATCGGCTTTTCCTCATCAGTATATAGGCGTGACGGACTACATATTTCTACCCCCCCCCTCACAAAAACTTCCAATTTTTTCAGGCGAAGAATCTACCATATACCCTATAGGATAGCCTCCCATCTGCAGAAGCTTTAGATTCTGTCTTCCTGCATTCCCAGCACCGAATAAAACAATCTTTTTTTCCGACTTCTGTTCATTTTTCAAAATTCTTTGGTAATATTTGTCGAAAAATACCATATTCCATGCATGTTCCTCTTCCAAAACAGAATCGATAAACTTTACTATATCGTTATGGAAAGCAAAATTCAGTCTCGCTTCAAATAATCGTTTTGATTCTTCATCACCAAGCTTGTCGTAAAATTCTACTATTTTCTTGATCTGATTCATTTTCATCTGCATAGCAGTCCTCCACTTCTCTTGTTTCATTTGTACTACAATATCATTCACTCAGCAGCCTCTCGAACGCTTCCGCATCCGGCTGTAAAAATTTCTAAACTATATCCTGCCATAAGATCATCTCATCCGCTTTAATATCCCTGTTCAGCTTCCTCCCAATCAGCTTCTCGTACTCCCCGGCAGGCACGCCCGTACCCGGCCTTTTTGCGGTGATCTTCGACAGCTCGATCTCTTCTCCTGACTTCATGCCGCACCTGGCTACAACGCTTCTTCGCATCAATGCTGCCTGCTTATTTTCATCTTCGCTTAGATGCCGCTGTTCATCTCCCATAGCACGGTAGACATTCCGGCACTGGTTTACTAAATCAGCCATCTCCTGCGGCTGCGCAGCCATCTGATTGTCCATGCCGATGGAACTCCGATCCAACGTAAAATGCTTTTCGATCATGCAGGCGCCCAGAGCTGCCGATGCGCAGGCGATTTCTGTTCCCATCGTATGGTCGGAGTACCCGACCGGATAATCAGGAAATAATTTTTTCAGATAGGTCATGTTCCTTAAATGAATCAGCTGCGGCGCAGCCGGATAGACGGATACACAGTGCAGGATGCAGATCTGCTCATTCCCTGCATCTTCGATTGTATGTACCGCCTTTTTAACCTCATCGTATGATGCCATGCCTGTTGACAGCACGACCGGCACGCCTTTCTTTGCGATATATTCTAAAAACGGAAAATTATCAATGTCCATAGACGCAATCTTGATATATGGTGCCCCGCATCTATCTGCCAAAAAATCAACTTCACTTTCCGAATAAGGCGTAGAAGAAAAATCAATCTCATTTTCCATGCAGAATCCTGAAAGCTCTAGCAGATCTGTTTCCGAAAGTGAGAACTTCTTTACCAGCTTTTTCGCCATTCTATTTTCTTTGTAATAAGACTGTGAATATAAGGATTCCGCTGACCATGACTGAAATTTTACTCCGTCGCAGCCGGCTCTTTTCGCTGCAAGTATCATTTCTTTTGCCGTCTCCATATTTCCTCCATGACTAGAATTCATTTCTGCCACAATATATGGATTTTGTCCGTCACCCAGAATTTTCCCATTATTTAACGTTACGAAAGACATTTACACCTCCACGCATCTGCACGATCATTCATCATTATTCTTCTGTTCCACGTTTCTGCACGATTATTCATCATTGATCTTTCTAATCCACGCTTCTGCACGATCATTCATCACTGTTCTTTCTGTTCCACGTTTCCAAAGATATTTTATTTTCTACTCTCAACCCTTCACAGCGATTTCCTGCGGTTATTGGTCTATCGGTTCCACAATCATCTCATCCAAAAAAATGTTCCGACCTAGATACGGCGACTGGTCTTCCAGCGGCCTGTGAACGATCTTTCTCTCAGCATTTCTCGCATAGGAAGAATGGATATACTTCTGATCCGGGTTGCCACCTATTTCATAAATCATCGGCCCCTCAAAATTTTTTCTGTCCTGAACAGCCTCAGCTAATGCATCCCGGTCTAATATACGCTCATACGGTATCTCAAAAGCTGCCGCTACTTTCTCAAAATCCGGCAGCCCCAGTCCATCTGCGGCATTGTTCCCAATCGTTCTCCTTCGAAACAGGTCTCTCTGCCTGCGGCAGATTGTCGCATATCCATTGTTATTATTGATAAAAATAGAAATCGGCAGATCATGATACCGTATTGTCTGCAGCTCCTGCATATTGAACATAAAGGAACCGTCGCCCACAAAAACACAGATCGGACGACACAGCGCCGCTGCTGCGCCGACTGCCGCCGGAAGTGCAAAGCCCATTGCTCCCTGTGCATTCGGATGTACGATTCTCTGCCCGTCCTTTAGGCGGATGCTTGACGGCAGTATCAGCTCTTCCAGACCTGCGTCTGTGATAACTACACCATCCTCAGGCATATATTCCGTAATGATTTCTGCGATTTCATACAAATCCAGACAACTGCTCTGGCGGAAGACATCCTCGCAGACCGGAAATATTTCTTTCCAATGCAGACATTTTTCCATCCATTTTCGGTAATTCTTACCCACTCCGGCATCCATCAGATTCTGCAAAAACTCTCCGGCATCGGCAGTAATCAATCTATCTATTTTTACAGACTTTTTTTCATGCTCCAGAGGATCTATATCAATCACGATCACTTTTGCATCCCGCGCAAATTTGGAATATTGGTCTGATGTAATCATTGAGGTCAGCCTGCATCCTACAGCAAGAACAAGATCTGCATTCTGTACTGCAAAATTGCCTGCCCTCGATCCGCCCATCGCACCTACTGTGCCGATTGATACCTCTTCTCCTGCTCCGATTGTATCTGCCGCAGAGGCAGAATAAGTCACTGGTATATTTTTCGCCTGTGCAAGCTGTCTTAAGATCTTATCAGCTCCTGCTGATTTCACGCCGCTGCCGATTAAAAATACCGGACGCTGCGACATCTCCATTTCCCTCATAACGTATGATATATCCTGCTGATTGACACAGCCTGCTTTTTTCGGTATCTCGAAATGCTCAAGCTGCGTTTCTTCGATTCTTGCATTCTGCAGATCTAATGGTATGTCAATCCAGACAGGCCCTTTTCGCCCCTCATTTGCCATATAATATGCTTTTTCCAGCTCATAGCAGATCCGGGACGGATCTGAGATCATAACCGCATACTTGGTGATATTTTCTACCATTGAGATAATATCATTTTCCTGCTGTCCGAATGTCCTTATCCCCAGTCCGGTGTACCTGACGGTTTCATGCAGCATATGATTGCCAGAAATAAAAATACATGGCACACTGTCCTGCCATGCGCAAAGCACTCCAGTCACTGCATTTGTAGATGCACAGCCTGTCGAAAGCAGACACGCGCCCATATTCCTGCTGCTGGCCGCATATGACACAGCTGCATACGCAGCAGCCTGTTCATGATGCACGCATACTGTATGCATTCTGCGCTCCGCTGCCGCCGCGTCTGTCAGATATAAGACTCCTCTTCCGTTAACCATGAAAATGTGCTCAATCTGCCATTCTATTAGTTTTTTTATCACATAATCCGCTAATCTCATACTTACTCCGTCCCTATCGCATTTCTCAAAACTCATTCCCACGTCTGCATTCTTATGCTGTAAAAAAATCATTCTCCACAATCTGCATTCCTACGCTGTAAAAAATCATTCTCCACAGTCTGCATTCCTACGCTGTAGAAAATTCATGCACTGCCTTTTTGTTTCCACAGCCTTCACTCTCCCATAAGACCCACAGGGCATGATATGCTTCCCAACAACCGACAGAATATCCAGCTATGTGAACATTTCTTCTAATTATTCATAAATTTATCTAATACATTACCTTCCGGGCAGCTGCTGATAATCTCTCTGTCCTTTACCTTTTTTAATTCGTCTAAGAGCTCTTGTTCAATCTTTCCATTTTCGTCGAACATCGCCCGGCAGCAATACTCAGATCTGCTGTAGATATGATTATCCAATAATTTCGTTATTCTAAGTACGTCAAATCCATAGTACTCTGTAAGATCTGCAATCTGTCCCAGCTCTTTATAATTTTCCCGCTGCACGACTGTATTTACCTGAACTTCAGATACAGCTCCTTTTTTCCTTAATTTTGAAAGCAGACGCAGGCTCTGATTTAATCTTTCCCATGACCCGCCTTTTCGAATACATTCATAAGTGCTTTTTGTTGCCCCATCAATAGAAACAGAAAATACAATTTTTTTGCATTCCTGATAATGTAATCATAAACCCTGCCAGCAAATACTTCTCCATATTCCGCCAGTACAACAGCATCTGTGTCCAAGGCTCACAAACCACATAAAAGACGCTGCTGTCTTTGCGCATTCCATCTGCTGCTTCCATGTCTGCATATTCTCCTATGCCACAGCTATAGGCTACATCAGTCGTCTTCCCCTGCCCGACTAAAATTATCCGTTTACCTTTTATCTTTTTCATTTTCACACCTTAATCTGATGCAGTCTGAATCGGCTTATATTGATTCAATATATCCGGTATCGTTATGACCAGCTCCGCCTCACATGCCACCTCTCCATCGATAAATCCCACTGATCTGCCGCGTGCAATTCCTCTTCGAAAATGATCTAACTTCGCTTTTATCTCCAGCCTCATACCAGGAACAATCTTCTTTTTGAACTTTGCAGAACGGACTTCCACAAAACCTGTCTTCATCCCCCTGTATTCTGGAATTGTCAGAAATGTCATTAAAAATACCTGCGTAAGCGTTTCGATCTGTATGAATCCAGGTACATTCGGCTCATCCTCAAAGTGCGCCGGAAAATACCACTCATTGTATGTAAAGTTCTTATATCCTTCCGCTTCTGCTCCCGGCACCGCTCTTTCGATCTGATCTACAAATAGTATAGGTTATGAACCTTTGTGACCATGATATCGGATAAGTGGAAATCAGAGTGGCTGGACTTACTGTGCTGTCTATCGTGTTTTGTAAATCTTATGGAACTATCAAGGATAAACAGATTCCGATTTTCTTTGAGAAAGCAATGATAAACTCCAGGTAGGTAAATTGTTGTTCCATACGCTTTACACCATAATTACCAAAAGACAATCCCGATGGGTTGCCTTTAGTAATGCTGTGTGTAAAGTGCC
This sequence comes from uncultured Eubacterium sp., assembly GCA_947385875.1. Taxonomy (GTDB): domain Bacteria; phylum Bacillota; class Clostridia; order Lachnospirales; family Lachnospiraceae; genus Eubacterium_J. Next base: position 11,968 of record CANDMV010000124.1, read on the forward strand.
TGATATAGATTATTCGAGTCTGTACACACAGCAATGTATAGACTTTTTTTAATTAAGATTGGAGGTAACAAAATGAGAATTACAAGAAAAAATGCATTGCGCCTATGGTTTCAGTATTATGGAAATTCTGAATATGCAGAGGATTTCGATGGAGGACTTATGTACAAGGATGCCTATGACAAGAAAAATTTTTTTATCCAAGAAGATGGAAGAAAAATCTATTGTGGATGGAATATTCATCATATCCTTCCTATTGGACACGGCGGAACTAATAAAAAAAGTAATCTTATCCGCACAAATATTATTACAAATGATGAGGCCGGTGACAGAATTACTTACTGGATTGATGAATCACTATATCAGGTCAAAAGAATCCATGGTATAGATCGGCATGAAATTGTCAAGTTGAACTGGTAAAAATAGTAAATCTGATTTGACAAAAAAGAAATTAGCAAACAATGTGGATTCATTTAATCCATATTCCGAAACTTCCTTTTTCTCTTATGTGAAGAGGAAAAGGAAGCCGAAGAAAGAGTAAATACAGGAGGTCTCCTATGAGTTTAAATAACTTATATAATTTTAAAAATACTATTCGCCACTTTATTAATATCGATAATCTATTTTATCCAGCAGATATCTCATCTTTTGATACAGCCGATTTATGTTGGACAATTCCTCTATCATACAGAATAAAAAAAGACAGCGACAAATATCGTACCATAAAAATACCGAATGTATTAAATTTTGTACGTGCTTACTACTATTATTGTGACCTACCAGATTTTAACAATATCAACAACATGGATCCACAGCACAAAAGGCTCTTTGTAAATGTAGATACCGGTGATTTTGTAGCCGGTGAATACAATAGCCAACTAGATGAAGATTTCACAAAGCTGTGTTTATATGACTGTTTATTAAAACTTGATATAAGTGAATATTATGGAAAAATATATACGCATTACCTTGATTTAGCTAATCACAATCTTAAGGATAATGTTTTATCCTCTCTCTATAACGGACGTACAAGTGGTGTATTAATGGGAAACTACTTATCCTTATATTTTGCTGAATATGTTCTCTCAAAAATAAGCCATGAGGTACAAGAATACATTGATGGTAATGAGATTAATTGCGAATTTAATTATTTTTCTGATGACTTCTATTTCTTTTGCAACGAAAATGATACAGAAAAGATAATTAACATTTTTGATAATGCGCTTGAAAAATTTGATTTTAGCAGAAAAGAAAACAAATATACGATTTGGAATTATGAAACATACAATTCGTATAACGTTTTGACCAGATATTGGAAAGCTACTATTCGTAACTGGAATCTTGAAGTACTGAAAGATTATGAAAATACAAAAAAACACTCTCAAGCAATATCTCACAAATTAGCATTTCTTAATCAACTAATATATCGCCTATCAAGTTTAACAGATGAAAAAAGCAAACGATCTTTTGTTGCTAATTTTTTCAAGACAAAACTCTTCCAGGAAACTGATTTTAATACATATAATGTGAAGACATATGACTATCATCAGCTATCCTTTTTATTAAAATTGGCACCAGAATCTTTATTATATACTTCATATATTTTCAATAGCATGAGTTCATTTGACAATAATAGTATTAAAGACTTTTTACTTGCACGTTATAAAGAGTCACTTAATAAACCTTTACACGACGAGCAACTGTATTTTTATTTTGCTTTAAAATGCTATGGATTTGACAATGTACTTACAAACACAACAAGCCTTGTGCTAAAATCTCAAAACCAAGTATTGATTTCGTATTATTTGAAAGATAATCTTTTCACACAAGTTCAAAAAGATACCTTAAACCTGAATTATTCACGGCGGTATAAGCCCGCATAAAATCCGCCGTAGTTAC
>CANDMV010000125.1 GCA_947385875.1 uncultured Eubacterium sp.
GCTGTCCCGTCTTCCTGTGACTTTTCCAGAATGCTAAGAAGCCCTAAGCATTCTGGAAAAGTCACCAGAAGACGGACCCGCTCCCCGCTCCCGGCGTCCGCACAGCCAAAATGTAACACCTTATCTGATCTGTTACAAATTTTTTCCTAAAACCACTTTTTTTTCTTAAAATAAATAAGCAGCGCTATGCAGACCATCAGGCTGACACCTGTAAATATCCAATATGCATATTCATAATCCAGCTCCGGCATATGAGTAAAATTCATTCCATACCATCCTACCATTAATGTCAAAGGCAGAAATACAGCTGTAATTACAGTAAAAAGCCTCATCAAATTATTTTGGTCAATGTCAATCTGCGCCTGATAGGCTTCCCTCATTTGTGTCACATAATCACGCAGATTCAGTACATTTTCTAAATACCTGGTCGTACGGTTCGCCAGTATTGTAAAATGTTGGATGCCATCCTGCGATAAAAGTTTATTTTCATTTAAAATGAGTCCATCTAATATAGCATCCAGCTGCTCATAGTACCTCTTCAGACGCAGCAGCTCTTTGCGATAAGCTATGATTTTGTGGATGTAGTCATTTTGAAAGCGTACCATTGCCGCCATTTCCGCATCAGCCACCTCGCATTCGATTTCCTCCAGATTATCCATATCGTTTTTGAGCAGATTGCGAAAAAAAGTCCAGAGAGCACGCTCATTTGTCTCTTCCTTCGTAGCCAGACTGCATACTCTCTCATATCCACGCTGTCCCTCACACAAAATCATCAGATCTTCATGGTCCAGATAAATCATAACTTCATTTGCAGCTTTCCCAGCCTGACGAATATCATAAAGCGGAAATACAAATAAAGTAAAATTTTTATAGCTTTCAAATGTCTCTGTATATCCATCACGAATATAATTTACTACCTTAGAATCCATATATTGACAATAATCTTCTACATCCTCTATACGTAAAACCTTTTGCATAGATATTAAACATCCTTTCTCGATTCCTTATTTTACTTTAATCTTAAATTAAATATCATTTTTATCTTTTATTTTCTATTTTTTCTTTTCTTTTTTCATCTTTTTTATCTTTAGAATTCCCATAATATACTATTTCATACAAATACAGTCCTCTAAATAGGTTTTCTTTGAAAAAACCATCGCGAAGCGATTTAGATCTAGGTATACCCACAGGGCGCGATGCCCGAAATGCGTTCACATCTTTTATTCTTGGCGGTGCGCAGATTGCGCATATACGTTTCCTTTGAAAGTCCCATTGAAGATCTAAATCTGGGATATCCACAAGGATATGATGTCCTCAAGTTAAAATTGGCATGGTTTATTTTTAACAAACTGGAGTTTTTCAGTAATCCAAATATATTATAGTATGTAAAGCAGTCAAAACAACAATATGATATTAAAATTAAACAGAAAGAAGGAATCTCCATGTCAGCTAGAGCAACCATTTTATCAAATGATGCAAAAAAACAGACGGAACTTACAAATGCAAAATTTATTACATTTACTGCAATCTTTATTGCGCTGACCTATATTTTCACTGCATTCGTAAATATCAGGCTGCCAATCGCAGCCGCAGGAGGGCTCATTCACTTAGGAAACGTACCATTATTTATATGTGCAATTATTTTTGGAAAGAAATGTGGAGCTATTGCAGGCGGAGTAGGCATGGCACTCTTTGACCTGTTGTCCGGCTGGACTGCATGGGCACCATTCACACTCATCATCGTAGCATTGATGGGATACACGGTAGGTGCAATTACGGAAAATCACCACGGCCTTCGATGGGATGCACTGGCGATTTCCGCTGCATGTATGATTAAAATCGCTGGTTATTATATTGCAGAAGGCATCCTATACGGCAGCTGGCTAACTCCTGCAGCTTCTATTCCCGGAAATCTTGTTCAAATCATAGCTGCTGCTATAATAGTTCTTTTAACTGTCGAAGAACTGCGTTCATTTGCTAATAGAACTATTATTACATTTAAATAAATCACAGTTATATTTATAAGCTGCATTTGTTACAATTTTACGGTGTACTAGGGCGTGTTTGAAAAATCATTCCCGCGACCTGCACTCCCCACTTTGCGGAGAATTCATCCCAAATTTAATCAACGTAGCCCGCTACGCCTCATAAATTTGGGATAAATTCTCCGCAAAGTGTGAAGCATATCATGCCCTGTGGGTACATCTCACGGAAAGCATTTTTCAAACACGCCCTAGTACGAAATGTAATCTTGCAGCAAATTTATTAGGAGGATCTATGTATAAAATTATGACACCGGGACCTACACAGGTCTTGGAAAATGTAAGACGAGCAAGAAGCTTAGAATGCACAAATCCTGACCTTGATGCGGATTTTGTAGAATTTTATAAAGAAACGTGTAAGCTTATTAGTTCACTGCTTCACACAAAAAATGAAACTCTGATTTTAGATGGCGAAGGAATCTTGGGACTCGAAGCCGCCTGTGCCTCACTGACAGAACCAGGCGACAAGGCGCTCGTTCTAGACAATGGCATCTACGGAAAAGGCTTCGCTGATTTTGTCAGCATCTATCAAGGAATACCAGAAATATACCATGCTGATTACGAGCACACACTAGATGTAAATGCACTTGCAAAATTTCTGGAAGCCCATCATGATTTTAAATATGCAACGGTTGTCCACTGCGACACTCCAAGTGGCATGCTCAATGATATCAGCAGAATCTGCCCTTTATTAAAACAATATGGAATTTTAACCGTTGTGGATTCTGTTTCTGCCATGTTTGGAGAACTGGTGGATGCGGATGCTTTTCAGATTGATTTATTATGCGGAGGCTCCCAGAAAGCAGTTTCAGCACCGCCCGGACTCGCATTCGTAGTTATCAGTGATGCTGCAAAGAAGGCCATCAAAGACCGTAAAGCACCGATTGCATCCTTTTATGCCAATCTAAAGCTCTTTGAAAATTATTATCAGGATAAGTGGTTTCCTTATACAATGCCCATCAGCGATATTTACGGGCTTCGTGCTGCCCTTGATAATATTGCGGCAGACTGCGAAATATTAAAACGTCATTTTATTATTGCAGATTCTACGCGCAAGACATTACAAGCAGCCGGCCTGAAGCTGCACCAGAAAAGCGGTTTTTCTAACACCGTTACTGTATTCGATGTTCCAAAAAACGTCCGGACAGAGTGGGTTTTAGATAAAATGAAACAGGAGTACAGCATCATGCTCGCAGGTTCTTTTGATGAACTGGCAGGCAAAGTCATTCGTATCGGACATATGGGCACAAATGCAACGGTCAGCAATATGATTGAAACATTCAAGGCATTGGATCATGTGCTGCGTCAGCTAGGAGTACAGCTGCATGTTCCTATGGACGAATATTTCTTAAAAATGATAAATCAATCCTCTGCTTTATCCTAAAGCATGTATGAAAATCCATTCCTGCGATCTGCTGCACCCTGCTTCCGGCTTCTTGAAATGCAAGTGTCCAAAAAGCCGGAAGTGAGAAACAGGTTCCAGTTCAGCCTTCAGCTTCACTGTAACGGAATCCGGTTCATTGAAAGTTTTCCTTTGGCGAGGAGCCGGATTCCCTCTAGGCATACTACACATCCTTAAGTACTTTGCAGTTCATGCAAAGTACCGAGCTGAACTGTTACAGAAACAGAAATCTCCGTCTTAACCATCTTCAGATATTAGCATTCTCTAATAACCATCATATCTTTTTTCTATACTCTCGAACGATATGATTTGCCAAATCTATTACCCGTATATACCCGCAAATGCCGATGAATTTGGAAAACTTTTTCGCTCGCCGGTATAATTTATAAATCAATCCATGCATAGTTTCACAAATTTGGAAAACAATATAAAAAAAATGGAAGGAAACAGCAAAATGACAAATCATACAGACTGTACAAAGATAAACTTAAGAAAAGTGGCCGTCATCGGCTGCGGCTTTGTAGGTTCAACTACCGCCTTCGCATTAATGCAGAGCGGCCTGTTTTCAGAAATGATCTTAATCGATGCAGATACTGACAGAGCAGATGGGGAAGCCTTGGACATCGGTCATGGCACTCCTTTTGCAAGACCTATGAAAATATACGCAGGCACTTATCAGGACATCACAGATGCTGCGATTATCATCATTACTGCCGGAGCCAATCAAAAACCAGACGAATCAAGACTTGATCTTGTCAACAAAAACACTAGGATTATGCGTTCCATCGTAACTCAGATTATGAATCATGGATGTGAAGGCATCCTGCTGGTGGTTTCTAATCCAGTAGATATCCTGACTTACGAAGCATTAAAAATCTCTGGACTGCCTAAAAATCGTGTCATAGGCTCCGGTACCGTCTTAGACACCGGACGCTTAAAAAGTGAACTCGGCGAGCATCTAGGCCTTGACAGCCGCAGCATCCACGCATTCATTATCGGAGAACATGGAGACAGCGAAATTGCAGCCTTCAGCAGCGCAAATGTGTCCGGTGTCCCGCTTAACGATGTCTGTGAAATGCGGGGCTTTTATCACCATGAAGCAGCAATGCGCGAAATTGCACAGACAGTCAAAAACAGCGCATATGAAATTATAGAAAAAAAGCAGGCTACCTACTACGGAATTGCAATGGCCGTCCGCCGCATCTGTGAAGCTATTGTCCGAGATGAAAAATCCATCCTCCCTGTATCTGTCATGCTGGACAATATTTACGGTCTTCAGGATGTCGTATTAAGTATGCCCACCATTATAGGTGCAGGCGGCGCAGAAGGCCAGATGCCGATTTCTCTCAATGATTCGGAACAAACACAGCTTCGAGAATCGGCCAAACTCTTAAAGGATATTATTAATAAAATCACCAATGAATAATATTCACAATGTCGGCCGACTGAATCCATCAGATTAAAATAAAAATGATGTCATTTTGTGTTTTCAGAGTTAACACAATGCCGGCCGACCGAATCCATCAGATTAAAATAAAAATGATGCCATTTTGATAAGTTCACTATCTATAATGTCATCATATAAAAATTCCCGTAAGATTTTTGAAAGAAAAGAACTATTATTTTGCAAGAAAAATGCATACGGAAGGAAAAGAAAAACCAAAAGAAATCATTTATATTAATACTTATACTGATCCTATCCGCATAAGCGCTTGATACCCACGAGTGATAATAAAATCATGCAGCTTGAAACGGCATCACTCGCGAGTCACTGCAGCCGATAAAGCTTTCCTGATTGTCAGCATAAATACGGGATCTAACACAGCTAATGGAGGATGATAAAAATGACCCAATTAACAACTCTCACTACAAAGAAACGTGTAATCAAAAGACATCGTGCAATCAGACGGGTCATCTGTATGACCGGTCTCATGGCAGCAATCGTCATATCGCTGCGAACGGCAACAAATTATCTGCTGCCTAACAGCACTACAGAAAGAGAGGGAAATCATGTGCAGACAACAGCATCATCTGTAACGGTAAAGCAGCCGCTAGAACGCCACTCTGTGCAGATTAACGCAGATTTAAAAAAATTATCAAAAACAAGCAAGCCTGCAGCAATTATCTATAAAAACCGCAACCATTATCCAGAGACACTGCTTTCCGCATATTTAAATAATCCTGAAATGGAAGATTTTGTAGCCGGATATTTAAATGCAGACATAACTTCACACAAAAACGAAGCTCTTACTTCACAAGAAATGGAACAGACTTATCCATTACTGCTGCAGTGGGACAAACGGTGGGGTTATGCGTCTTATGGCAGCAGCATCATCGGGCTTTCTGGGTGCGGTCCGACCTGCCTGTCTATGGTACTTGTCTCATTAACCAGAGATGAAAGTCAGACTCCGGCGCAGATCGCACAGTTCAGTGAAGCAAACGGCTATTATGTCGAAGGCAGCGGAACCGCATGGTCGCTGATGACTGACGGAGCAGCACAGCTGGGGCTTTCCTCAAGAGAACTGTCTCTGGCTGAATCTACTATGAAAGCTGCTCTGGATGCCGGACAGCCGATTATCTGCTCTATGGGCTCCGGAGATTTTACAACACAGGGACATTTCATACTCATATATGGTTATAATGAGCAGGGATTTTTAGTTAATGACCCAAACTGTATCGCACGGAGCAATCAGTCATGGCCATTTGAGAAGCTGCAGTGGCAGATTAAAAATCTGTGGGCATATTCGGCTATATAGTCTGCGATCACAAAATACACACGCCCCCTTTTGATTTACCTCATTCTTATACACTTCCCTTAATCATACAAGGAATATCCTTTTTGAGGGTATAAAATCATCCATCTCAAATTCAGCATACGCACCTAAGATGCCGTTAAATTTGAGATGGATATTCAGTATTGTCAAACACTGATTAAGCTGCCGATAAATTTGTGATGGATATTCAGTAGTATCAAACATGTATTTAGCTGTCGCTAAATTTGTGACGGAAATTCAGTATTGTCAAACATGTATTTAGCTGTCGCTAAATTTGTGACGGAAATTCAGCAATATAAAATATATATGAAATTGTTATTCTATATGTATCATAACTGCTGTTATATACCAATCGAAAATTTCCCATCATTAAATGTGACATCAAAATCCGTCCGTGAATCATCCACGCCACCCATATACCACAAAGGCCCCACCTCTGCTAATATATCTATCTGGAGCTTGATTTTACTGCCATCAGCTTCATAGCCATATACATTCGAATAATTAATTTCGATTTGATCCGCATACTCTTCATATTCATAAGAAGCAGTAAAATCAATTTCTTTTTTAATTTCTCCGTTCTTTCCGATTTCTACTTTGCCACGTTCCCTGTCATATCGAATTAGTTTTCCAACCTGGTACACCATATCATATTCTTCCAGAGTATAATCCAATACAGTATGATCTGCCTGCATGTCAAACACAGTCAGTCCGCCTTCTAAAACTCCCGTTCCATGTCCTGTTATATAAGTGCAGACAATTTCTTCAGCAGAATCGCCATCAATATCCCCCACATACACCTGCGGGCTGCCATAAAAATAATCCCACATGATATCCAGATCAAAATAAGAATACGTTCCCTTGTAACCTACAACTGTACCAAGCACCTCATAATTTTTCTTTACGCAGCAATAGACGTGAAGATCTTTTGCTTTATCATCATAGACCGAGAGAATCAGATCATTTGGCAGTTCTTCTCCTCCTGCACGGTCCTGAGCCATAAATCTTTCAAATGATATGGCTTTTTCATAGTCCTCTTTCGGTATATTTGAAAGCATTCGAACAACTTTTTCAGATTGATCTGATATCTGTTCTCCCGATTGATCTGGGCTCTGTTCTCCAATAAATCTTCCCAGTACGTTAAATCTCAGCAGATGAGTCTGTTCTCCTAAACGATCTGTTTCGATTACATATCGAATCTGCAATCCAACCGCATCGTCATCGGCAGGCTCCGCCTGACACAGCATAAAATCATTTTGCGTAAAATCCTGCATATCAGTGTGATATGCTAATTCCCCATTCAGATACCCATAAATATGCATCGTAGATTTTTCAAAATCAGAATCAACCTCCCCCTGCTTAAAAGATACAGCTATAAACAAATCTGTTTCACCATTGCCATCGAAATCCATATAAGCGCATCCTATAAAATGCATATGATATCTGACCGCCTCTAAATCATCCTTACAAAACTGCGAATACCAATGCTGAGCATCCTGTTCTGTCATTGCATGCTTTTGTGCCAGTGCCTGCCATTCTTTTTGAAGATCATCTGCGCTGTCTTTTCCACCAGACTGTGTTCCGCCATTTTTTCTTTGCGCAGATGATGACATTTCCTGTTGCTGATTTTGGCCTGTTGCTGCTGTCTGCGCTTCTGCGTTTTGACTGTCTGCTCCTGCCTGACGTTCTCCCAAAATTTGACTGTCTGCTCCCAGCCGGCTCGCTGCTTGTTCTCCTCCTCCTGACTGACTGTTTCCTACAGTCTGAATACCCGCTCGTGCATTTAACGGATGCTCGATGTCTGACTGTTTTTCTGTTTTCTGTTGATTTTCTGACTGTCTGGATGTCAAAAACATCATACCGCTTACGCCAATAAATAACACCATTATCAGGCTCACTGCCAGATGAGGTTTTTTCATATGCAGAATATGGCGGATTCTGTTTGCGGTGTTACTCTCCCCAAACCTCATTGTAAACGTCAATCCGCTTGAGCGTACTGTATATTCCAGCAGAGCAGTCGAATAATCTTTGCGTTCTTTGATTCCTTTTCCGCGCATCACACATTCATCGCAGTACATCTCCATGTCCTTCCCCATCAGAGAAACTGCCAGCCATACCAGCGGATGGAACCAGTACAGCGCAGATACCGCTGTCGAAATACACTTAATGACCGGATCAAAATTCTTGATATGCTGCCTTTCATGAGCTAAAATATTTTCCTTCTTCGTATCATCAATGCCTGCCGGAAGATAAATACGCGGTAAAAACCCTGGCATTACAAATGGTACATCCGTCTGTGCTGAAATCCAGTATCCATGCTCTGATACAAATGCTGCACCTGTCATGATCTTTTGCAGCATACAGTACTGGCCCAGATAAAGCAGAATCATTGCCGCCGCACCCATAAACCAAATCCGAGCACCCCAAAGCTTAATGTTTTCTGAAATCTTTAAACCGTCCTGCCAAATATCAGACATATTTGAAGATGATTCTAGATCTGATTCTACTGAATGCTGAATCTGCTGCCGATCATTCTCCGCAGACAATGATTTCTTTTTTTCCTCATCTGCCGACATTGAAGCCCGCTTCCCTTCATCTACGGTAGGTCTTCCCGGCATATTTTCTACAATTCCTCCTCTACCTGCCGCTATTCTGTCCATGCCAATATTTCGAATCGTATAAAATGATCCATGCAGCAGCGGCGGTGCAAGCATCCCTGCCAGCAGCAGAATCCATAAAGCCCGCACATACCCTTTTGACCATTGCTTCGTGACATAGCGAAACACTACAATCATTAAAATAAATACTGTCCCTGCAAAACTATTCGGCAGGATTCTGCTATAAAATATTGACTGCAAAGCTGTGTCAAACATATTGATTTCCCTTCTTCCTTCTTGTATTCCTGCAATTACTTTTTCATAACATCCTAGCCATAAAGGTTTGTACTTATAAACCTTTATGATATAAGTTTACATCTATAGACCTATTTTGTCAATTATTTTTTCGCTTTTAGCCCTATCTTTATATTTTCTATCCATAAAACTGTCATATATCAATCCTAAACTTCCCATTATTAAATATAACATCAAAATCCGTCTCTACGTCTTCTATATACCACATAGCCCCTATCACTGCCAATACATCCGCCTGCAGCTTTATTTTACTGCCGACAGCTTCATAACTATATAAATTCGAGTAATTAATCTCAATTTGATCTGCATACTCATCATATTCTGATAAAGCAGTCAGGTCTATCTCTTTTTTTATTTTTTCATCCTTTCCGATTGCTACTTTCCATGCTCTCTGTCATATCGAATCAGCTTTCCGACCTGATTCTCCATATCACGTTCTTCCAGAGTATAACCCAACACAGTATGGTCCGCCTGCACGTCAAACACAGTCAGCCCGCCTGAAGAAACTCCTGTTCCATGACCCAGAGAATACGTACAGACAATTTCCGCGGCAGAATCTCCGTCGATATCCTTCACATGGACACTCGGCCTGCTGTAAAAATAATCAACCATGATATCCACATCAAAATAAGAATACGTTCCTTTGTAATTAATGACCGTACCAAGCACCTGATAATTTTTCTCTATGTAACAATAGATGTGAATATCTTCTGCCTGATCTTCATAGAGCGAGAGAATCTGAGCATCCGGCAGATGTTCTTCCCCTGCACGATTTCTCCATTGATCTATAAATTTTTCATAATCTATTCCTTTTTCATAGTCCTCTTCCGGTATATTGGAAAGCATTTGAACGATTGACTGACTTCCTCCTGCGTTTTGAATACCCCCATCTAACTTTAACTGATTTTCTACCCCTGCCTGTTTTTCTATTTCCTGCTGATTTTCTGACTGCCTAGATGTTAAAAACATCATGCCGCTTACGCCAATAAATAATACCAATACTAAACACACCGCCAGATGAGGCTTTTTCATATGCAGAATATGGCGGATTCTGTTTCCTGTGTTACTTTCCCCAAACCGCATTGTAAATGTCAGTTCGCTTGTCTGTGCTGTATATTCCAACAGAGCAGCTGAATAATCCCTGCATTCTTCGATTCCTTTTCCGCATAGCACACACTCATCGCAGTACATCTCCAGATCCTCCCCCATCAGAGAAACCGCAAGCCACACAAGCGGATGGAACCAGTACAGCGCTGCTGCCGCAGCTGAAATGCTCTTAATCACCGGAGCAAAATTCTTGATATGCTGTCTTTCATGCGCCAAAATCTTCTCCCACTTTTCATCATCCATGTCAGCCGGAAGATAAATACGCGGTAAAAGCCCTGGCATCACAAACGGCACATTCGTCTGTATCAAGGCCCAGTATCCATGTTCTGATACAAATGTTGCATCCGTCATTTTTTTCGCAGCATAAGATACTGGCACAAATAAAATAAAATCATTGCTGCCGCGCCAACAAACCATATCCGCGTGCCCCAGAGCCTAATACCATCCGGCATTTTCCAACCGCTCCGCCCGGTGTCAGCCGATTCCAAAGATGACACAAGATTCGACTCTCCCAAATGTCGTTTTTGCTGTGGCTCCTTCTCCGTGGACGGTGATTTCGTTTTTTTCTCATCTGCCGGGACGAAAGCCTGCTTTCCTTCATCCGCTGTGTGCCTCTCTAACATGCTTTGCGTCATTGCGGCTTCGTCCGCCGAAATTCTGTCCATGCCTATATTCCGAATCGTATAAAACGACCCATGCAGCAGCGGGGGCGCAAGCATCCCTGCCAGCAGCAGAATCCATAAAGCCCGCACATACCCTTTTGACCACTGCTTCGTAACACAGCGAAATCACAAAATTAATAAAATAAATACTGCTCCGGCTAAACTGTTCGGCAGTATTCCGCTGTAAAAGATGGACTGCAAAGCTGTATCAAACATCTATTTCACCCTCCTTGCTTACATTATCGCACTTCCAGCATCTGTATAAGGACTTTTTTGCCACCTCACCTCAGATGGATATAATTCATACGCGCTTAGAGCTTTCGAAGTTCTACCTGACTCACAGCAACATGATCATACATGCTCTTTCATCTTTCTGCGGATACAGCAGTGAGAATCATTTCATGCGGCAGTTTAAAAAATTCGAAGGAATTACTCCCTCTGAATTCCGTAAAAAAATACTTCCTTGATATTTTCAGTGGTATTTTTATAAGCGATAAAATTTTCGATACTGATTAGGAGTCATATAATATTCTCTTTTAAATAGCTTGATTTTCTCTGAGAATCTCATCAACAGATTTGGCGTTTCGAGTGGCGTTTGTATTTTGGATGGATACTAAATCTATGACAGCAGCTGGAAGTCCGACACACATTGCCGAAATTCTTACCATAGTGCGCACAATGGCAGCTCCAATCCGTTCATTTTCCAAAGTGGTTCCAATCTCCTTTAAAAAGGCCACATCCCTCTGCATATTTCTTAAATTTAAAATTGCGGCATGAAAATTTCCATTTTCAACATCATTCATAAAACGCCGTTCCAACTGGTAACGTTCCTGAATCAGTTCCGAGTAATTTTTCCGAAAAGTAAAGTCCGATTCCTGTTCCTCTGATAAAATTGGTTTATTGCAAAAACTGACGGATTCTATCTCTCTGTCTTCGGAGGACGGCTGAAGAGTATGAAGAAAGGAGCGAATGATCTGTATGGCATTTTCTTCACTGATCACAGGAAACTGACTTCGATACGATAGCAGGTAATCAGAAGTACATGTGGACAGCTGATGATGGCTGATATATTTCATACAGTCCTGTTTCGTCATGATCAGGGGACAAAAGGGCCCTGCCACAGCAGGAGTTTCATCTATAAGAAACAATATAAAATGGATATCAAACTGGTCAATAATATAATATAGTTTGTCAGCAGCTAATGTCTGGCAAAATTGCTTTAAGGCAGCGGGATTCAGAAAACTCTGTATGGCATGAAGCATATAGGCTTCACCGAAAGACTGTATCACCTCGTCGGTATCCAGATACTGGATTGACAGGCAGCAGATCTCATGGATGAGCTGCTGAGCGATTTGAAAGGATTGGGATGTCACAAAATTCTCCTTTTTGTGATATATTACTATTTTACATGATTTTATTCTATCATACATTCAAAAAATATGCTATTTTTTTATAAACAATTCGAATTGTAAAAATTACACAAAGTGAGGAGAAGTCATGAAAGAAAATGGGCAAAAATATGTTATGGAGAAAGGGATACACAGAGTTGAACCGTGGAGGATCATTGGATTTTCCGGGGTAAATCTGGCAGTAAATCTATATATGGGATTGACTATGTACATGTCTTACTATTTAAACGGTTTTGTGGGCATGGCCGTTATTTTTGCTTCCAGTTTTTCGACCATTATGAGATTGTGGGAGACATGACAAATGGGATATATCAATTCAGACTGGGAGTTTCAGAAGCTTTATCAGACGGATCTAGACAAAATATGCAGTATGGAAGAGATTTCTTTTGACAGGACGGCATTTGAGCGGGTCGATCTGCCCCACACATGGTATTCGGAAGAGAATCCCTATAAGGGAACAGCAGTTTACCGCAAAAAAATAAAATTAGACTATAAAGAGGGGAATCATGTTTTTCTCAATTTCCAGGCAGCGGACCGATGGTGCAAGGTGTTTGTCAATCAGCATTATGTAGGAGAACATAAAGGAGGGTATTCCGCGTTTACGTTTCCTATCACGCAGTATTGTAAGCATGGCGAGGAGAATGAACTGGATATTTTTCTGGATAACCGTTCGTGGGATGAGATTTCCCCGCTTACTGGAGACTTTACCGTATTCGGCGGGCTGTATCGGGGTATCAGCCTGATCATTACGGAAAATGTATGCTTTGACCGGAGCTATTACGGAACGTCCGGATTGACTGTACGTACAAATATTCTGGAAGATGGAACAGGAGAGATTCTGGCAGAGCCTCATTTGTACAATGTCAAAGGGAAAGAGATTCAGATAGATTATCGTCTGCTGTCGCCAACTGAGGAAATCATTTCTTGTAAAACAGAATGGAGAGAGAATATCTGCCGCATAGAAGTTCCAAATCCTGTTTTGTGGAACGGATTAAAAAAAGCAGCCTTATACTGTCTTTATGCGGAACTTAAGACAGAAGGTAAGGTGGTGGACAGCGCGGATATCACCTTGGGATTTCGGAGTATTTCCATAGATGGAGAAAGAGGGTTCTTTCTAAATGGGGAGAATATAAAGATCAATGGAGTTGCAAAACATCAGGATTATGGCGGTGTGTTTTGCGCGACAAAATCAGAACACTGGAATCAGGATATCCGTGACATTTTAGAGATCGGAGCCAACAGCGTCAGGCTTTCTCACTATCAGCATCCTCAGGAAATGTACCAACTGTGTGATGAGCATGGACTGATTGTCTGGGCAGAGATTCCTATGCTTAAGATGACGGAAAGTGAAGCTTTGCTGGAAAATGCGTGCAGTCAGCTGAAAGAACTGATTTTGCAGAATATCCATCATCC
>CANDMV010000126.1 GCA_947385875.1 uncultured Eubacterium sp.
GTAACTATGTGGCTTTCAGCCACTTTCACGGCACAGCTGTGAATAATTCAGGTTAGATTATTATATTAGATTATTATTAGATTTTATTATTGGATGACCCGTATTGAATTTGTATAAAATCGCTTGATTATATGGAGAGGAGACATTATGCTGACAGAAAATAAGACAACAGAATTGAAACGGGAATATGTCGACGATTATAGAAATGTGTTGAAAGAAAGGCTTCGTTGTTCGGAAAGGTCTTGAATCTGATCTAAAGATTTCACAGGCAACAGCAATCCTTCTGCTGCGTGAATTGAATGAGGAAGGTATGCTGATAAAAAAGGGGGCTGCAAAGAATGTAAAGTATTATTTGGCGGATGATTGAAAATATGTCCCAGCTCCTCGCCAAAGGTGAACTTTTAATGAGCCGAATTGTTACTGTGAGCGGCCTTCCAGACCGTGAATAGTAGCGAACTGTAACAAAAGCTTTACAAAAATTTATATTTCCATTGATTACCTTATACGATAATGCTATAATTTGCACAGCACAACATAATTTTACAAATATATCAAAACTGAGGGGAATTACATTATGAAGAAAATTTTTACTAGAAGCCTCTGTATCTGTATGGCGGTAGCCTTAGCCATTAATATTGCTATGGTAGCTTTTATCCAGATCTTAGTTTCTGCAAATAACAGCACTGCTGACAGCTATGACAGTCTGGAGTCTGTAAAAACAAAGCTTGCTGATAATGATGAAAGCATCGCAAGCCTGACAAAGACTGTGGGTGAGGACAATCTGGCGAAAACGCGTGCTTTTGCAGACCTGCTTGCTACAGATGCAAGTATTTTAGAAAATGCTGACAGGATGAAAGAAATTGAAGAGCGGCTGATGGTAAATGAGCTGCATGTAATTGATGAAGAAGGAATTATTACGCATAGTACGATTGAAGCATATGTCGGATTTGATATGAAGAGCGGGGAGCAGTCAGCGGCGTTTATGCCGATTGTGGATGATCCGTCTATGGAAATCGTGCAGGAGCCGGAGATGAACGCTGCAGAAGGTATCGTAATGCAGTATATCGGGGTGGCCAGAAAAGACGCTCCGGGACTGGTGCAGGTTGGAATCCGTCCGGAAGTACTGGAGAATATGCTGGCCGGCACGCAGCTCAATGTCGTTTTAAAAGATATTACATTTGGAAAAAAAGGATATATTTATGCTGTGGATTCTTCTACGGGGGAAATTTTAGCGCATCCTGATGAAGATTTAGTCGGGGCTTCAGCCGAGGAGGCAGGAATTCCACGGAAAGCAGGAAAAGGAACGGCGAAGATCAACGGGACAAATGGAAAATATGTCTCGCAGGAGTATGAAGGAATGCTGATTGGCACGTTTATGCCTTTGAAAGAATACTATTCTGACGCTGTTAACCAGATTATTGTTATGGCTTTGAGCATCTGCCTGATTTTTATTCTGCTGCTGTTTTTTATCAACCGAATGCTGGATAAGAAGATTGTCAATGGAATACAAAATATTACGTCTTCTGTTAAGAAAATATCAGAGGGTGATTTTGGAATTATTATAGACGAACAGAGTGCGCCTGAATTCTCTATGCTGAGCAACAGCGTGAATAAGATGGTAGAGTCGATCTGCAGCGGCTTAAAAGAAAATGAATCGTTAATGCTGCAGCAGAAAGAAGATATGGAGAATAACTTAAACTTAATAGAAAATATTAAAATGGTCTGCTCGAATCTCGACGGCGTGTCACAGGAGACCCTGTCTACAGCGGATGATATACATAACGGCACGAGTGAGCAGGAACAGGCTGTAAAAGACTTGGAGCAGGTTATGGACAGCCTGGTGCAGGAGCTGAATATGAGCGCCGGCGTTTCGCAGAATGCGGCTGATGCAGCCCTGTCAGCAGCGCAGACAATCAGGACGACCGGAATGCAGATGCAGACACTGGAAGAGGCGATTGACAAAATCAGCGCGATGTCTGCACAGATTGAAGAGATTATCGGTGAGATCAATTCGATTGCACATCAGACGAATATGCTGTCACTGAATGCTTCGATTGAAGCAGCCAGAGTCGGAGAAAATGGAAAGGGCTTTGCGGTGGTAGCAACGCAGGTCGGCGATCTTGCGGCAAGAAGCGCGCAGGCGGCAAAGCAGACCAGCGAGCTGATTACCAATTCTATCAATGCGGTAGAAGAGGGCCGTGTGATTACGAAGAAAACAGCAGAGGAATTTTCAACTGTTGTGAGGCAGATTGAAGAGGCAAGCCGCAGTGTAAATGAGATTACTGAGATGGTGACGCAGAATGTGAATACGGTGACTCAGGCTGTGGACGGACTGAATGTGATTGCAAGCGTAGTAGAGAAAAATATGCAGATTTCTCAAAACAGCAAGGAAGCATCAATGAATATGGCTGATGAAGCAGGTAAATTGCTGCAGCTGGTAGAATAGTTTCATGATAAACAAATTATAAAGTATCCGTATGCTGGCAAGTTAAGAAATTGTATTAGCCTGCCGGATGTATTTTCAAGAGTGCATAGCAAATCAGAAGGTGTACCGGACGGTCATTTCGGATTTTTGCCATGTGCTCTTGGTGATTTAGGTAAAATCACAATGCTTCTTAATAGGCAGCAGGAGTGAAAACAGTGAATCAGAAATTGTGAGGCAAGAGTTGTATTTCATTAGAAATAGGAGGTATGAATTATGAATTATAAGGAAATGGAACGAGATGCAGAACTGGGAAATGTGCGTGCAGTCAAAGCTTTAGAAGAACGAAAGGAGAATCTGGTGCGTCTTCCGATTCGCGACGAACTGGGCAATCCGCTGACATGGTGTCCGTCTGCGATCCCTGTCCGCCTTTTGGAAAGCATTGATACGATGTATGATAATATCTCGGTGACAGATATTGATACGGATATTGAGATTAACGGCGAGTCGTTTCACAGCAGCAGGATCGAGGGGGCAGACCTCTCGCAGGAGGAAATATTTGATGTATTCCGCGCTAAGCGAACGGGTCAAAAAGGAGATAAAATGATTCAGAATACATATCGTGCCGTGAAGTATCTGAATGTCAGCAGAAAGAGAGATCAAGAGACGCTGAACAGCCTGTGGAAGATCTTAACGGAGGGTGTCTCAGATGAATCAGAGGCATTTCAGGAGAGATTTCGGACAGAGGATGCCGCGGTATGGTCACATAAAGCGCCTGAGGCAGAGCTTCTGGATTACTGTATGAAGCAGTTTTTTGATTTTTATCATGGGGAAAATCTCCATTCTCCTTATATTAAGATGGCGGTTCTGCATTTTTACTTTGTCTATATGCATCCGTTCCGTGATGGAAATGGACGCATTGCCAGACTGCTTTCTACAGATTTTTTAATTCGTTCCGGTCTTTATAATTTCAGTGCGATTACGCTGAGCAAGACGATTAATAATACAGCAGACGAATACTGCAGGGCTTTGGAACAGAGTGAGAATAAATTTTATGATGTGACACCGTTTATTCAATATATGTTGAAGACCGTATATGATAATTTCTATGAAGTATTGGATAAGCAGCAGAAGAATGTGGTAGAGCATGTGGAATGGGATAAAGTGTTTGAATAAAAGAAAGAAAGAGGGGAAAAAGCCTGCTAAGGGTATTTCGGAGACAGCCGAGGTTATTTCAAAAGCAGTAGCGGATAAAACAGAAGCAGCTAAGGAGCTTACAAAAGAGGCTGTGAAGACAGCGGCAGAGACAACCGGGGCAGCGAAAGAGCTCACAAAAGAAATCACAAAGACGGCGGCAGAGACAACAGAAGCGGCTAAGGAGCTCGCGAAAGAGATAACAAAAGAAGTGAAGATCGCGGCGAGGCGGAAGGCACGTGCGGCGGCCGGAAAATGGCACCGCATGATCGGTGTTACGCATATGTGCATTGGAGCGATTGTATTTGGGCTGCTTGCGGGATGGCTCAGCTATAGCGGAGTGCTTGAGACAGCAGACCGAATGGTCAGTGATTTGATCTATCAGTCTATCGCCAGAAAGCAGAGCAACGCACGGATCCGAATTATATCCATTGATGAGAAAACCGTCAAAAAGTATGGGGAATATGAGGACTGGTCCAGAGAGCATACGGCAGAGCTGATAAAGCGGCTGAATCAGGATGAAGAATACGCACCGGGTGTGATTGGAATTGCTTTGGATTACAGTGAGGAAAAGGAGATTGCGTCAGACCTGACATTAGTAGAGACCTGCAGCATATATAAAAATATATGCTTTGGTGTATCCGCTGAGGAAGTGGAGCCTTTAGAGCATTTAAAACAGCAGCAGTTCAGCTTTCAAAAGAGAAAGCATCAAGAGGAAGAATCCGATAATCAGATTTCAGTAGTGGAACGGCCTTTTGACAGTCTTTTAGAGCAGGTTACGATTGGAATTGTCAATAACACAAGAAATTCAAAAGACGGCATTGTGCGTAATGCGTTTTCAAGCGTCCAGGTCGGCGGCTTTGAGATTGACAGTTTTGCGACAGCCATCTATAAAATGTATAGAGATTTTCTGGGAAAGGAATATAAGCTGCCGAAACTGGATGAAGATAATTATTTCCAGTTTACATTCTCAAAGACAAGTCAGGAGTATATGGTCTATTCATTCTGTGACGTCGCGGAGGGGAAAATAGCGCCGGCTGCTTTTGAAGACGGTATTGTGCTGGTCGGCAGCTATATCGACGACAGTACTTTCCGTGCACCAAATCAGCGCGGTACACAGATGCATGAGCTGGAGCTGCAGGCAAATCTTCTGGAAGCATTGCTGGAACAGAGAACCGGACAGCAGGCATCCCCATTTTTTACAGCTGTCTTTAGTGGATTTTTTATGGCATTATTTTTTATCGCGACCTCATACAGCTCTATTATATTGACTTTCGTAATTGCGTTTGGCGTGATTACGGCACAGTTTTTTGCCTGCTGGATTGTAAATCTGCTGGGATATTATGTGAATATATTGGTTCCGATTATTATGGTAGCTTTGATTTCCGGCTATAATCTGATCCTGCGTTACACAATCGCGATTCAAAATCAGTACGCTATCGAGAAGGTATTCAAAAAATATGTGGATGAGAGTGTAGTCAGTGAGCTGGGAAAAGACGGGCGGATCAAGGCTAAGATCGGCGTAGTAAGAAAAGATGTCGCAGTGCTGTTTGTAGATATCCGAGGGTTTACCTCTCTGTCTGAATGTCTGCAGCCGGAGCAGATTGTGGATATTTTAAATGCTTATCTAGAGCTTGTCGCGCAGGCAGTAGCAAAGCATCAGGGGACACTGGATAAATTTATCGGAGATGCTGCTATGGCAGTGTTTAATTCTCCAAATAATCTGGCGGATTATGAATATAAAGCGGTATGCGCAGCATTAGATCTGCGTTCGGATGCTGCTGCCTTGAATGAGAAGTGTGAGAGGGAGTATGGAAAGCAGGTTTCGTTCGGCATTGGGATTCAATGCGGGGAAGCGGTTATCGGTAATATCGGCTGTGACAGGCGTATGGACTATACGGCAATCGGAGATACAGTGAATACTGCTTCAAGGCTGGAAGGCGCTGCAGCGCCGGGGCAGATTCTGGTCAGCGAAGAATTGGCGAAGCGTCTAAAAGGGCGGATACAGACCCGTTTTGCAGGAGAATATATGCTTAAGGGTAAGAAAAGTGCAGTATTAACATATACAGTGGAAGGTCTCGCCCAAGCAGAGTAGATCGAAAAAGTAAGATAGAAAATCTGCCGAGCGGGGAGAGCAGTTGAATCTAGAGTTAAAAACTATACTGGTGACGGATATATATTTTAATTTCTGATTATATAAATTATATTTAAGAATCAATAGATGATATGAGTTGGAGAAGCCAAATTGGAAATATTATAACTAGAATTATTATTATGAAGTGAATGCTACATAAGGTAAAGAGGGAAGATCTGAATGTGTGAACTGTATTGTATACCAAAATTGCAGCAGATAGATGTTTATCTGTCATTTTCGAAGGAATATCAGATGGGATTTGAATATAACGATTTTTTTCTTCCATCAGTTCTGGATGATGAAATGGAAACAGAGCGGATAATAAATAAGTATCTTTCGTTAGGAAGAGACTGCTCGCGGGATACGCTTCATGGAGCTTTTTTAGATCTGTGTGTAAACAGCACTGACCGCAGGATTTATGAGGTGAGTGACTTAAGAGTTCGTCAGAGCATGGAAATTGCAAAAAAGATGGGGCTGCGCGCAGTGATTTTCCATACAAATTATATTGTCAATTTCAGGCTGCGGAGTTATCTGGATACATGGCTGTCCCGCAATGAAGAATATTGGCGGCGGATTCTGCGGGATTATCCCGAACAGGAGATATTCATAGAAAATATGTTTGACGATTCGCCGGAGCTTCTGATAAAGCTTGCGGAAAATATGGCGGATGAGCCGCGTTTTTCTGTCTGTCTGGATACAGCCCACGCATTCATTTCAGGAAGTCCCTTAGGCCCATGGCTGGATGGGTTAAAGCAGTATGTCTCGCATGTTCATATCAATGATAATGATGGAAGGCAGGACCTGCATCAGGCGGTGGGCAGCGGCAGCTTTCCGTGGGAAGAATATCATTCATGGATCCAATCTTTTGCAAGAAAACCGTCAGTTTTGATCGAAGTAAGGGAATTTGAAGACCTAAAAAAGTCTGTGGAATACATGAAGCAGCATCTGCTGTATCCGCTCGGGAACAAAGATTCAGGCTGCGATAAATTATGATTTTTAGTTGAATTAAGGCAGCAGTCCGGCCCAGTACTTTGTATTCACTGCAAAGTACGTTAGAACGTGCGAATTGTGCTGCGACAAGAAGGAATCCGGCTCTTTACCAAAAGCGAACTTTCAATGAGCCGGATTCCGTTACAGTGAAGCCGAAGGCTGAACTGTAATGAATTAAGTGATAATGCTTGATAATAAATTGAAAATGTGACAGACAATATAGAGCGTGTTTGAAAAATGCTTATTATCAAACACGCTTTCGTTTATGTTGGTACAGCACTGCAGAATAGCAGAGGCTGTCGGGAATGGGAGGCAATGCTGGCGGTTATATTTTACATCATAATAAGGTTGGTTTACGACATCTTTCTTCGGAACGATTACCAAAATTTCGATATATACTGATAGCAGGAGGTGAAGCCATGCAGATTGGCATATGTGATGACCAAAAGGAAGTACGGGAGCAGATCGCAGATCGAGTGAGAAGACTTTATCCTGAAGAAAGCATCTTGTTTTTCGCGTCAGGGCAGGAAGCGCTTGATGCGCAGCAGACGATAGACCTTCTATTCCTCGACATACAGATGCCGGGAATAAACGGCATGGAGGCTGCAAGGAAAATCCGCAGTGAAAATAGCCGTATCATCATTATATTTGTGACGGCTATGGAGGATTATGTGTATCAGGCATTTGATGTAGGAGCATTTCATTATCTTGTGAAGCCGTTTGTAGAAGAGAAATTTTCTGAGGTGCTTCAAAATGCGGTAAAACAATATGAAGACAGGAAGCTGGAGCTGTATAGAACGCCAGAGCAGTACGAAGATAGAAGATTAGGATATGTTAAGGAAAATGAAGGATCACCAAGCCTGATCGTATCTGCGAAAGGCAAGCATACGACGGTCAGATTAAAGGATATTATCTATGCGGAAGTGTACAATCGGAAAATGATCCTGCATACAATAGATTCTGACCTTGAGTATTACGGCAAGATGAAAGAGCTTGAGAAGAAGGCGGGAGATGATTTTTTCCGTTCACACAGGGCATACCTCGTGAATTTTGATTTCATTAAAAAGTATGATTCTGGGACAATCTATTTAGAAAGAGGACAGGCGCTCATGTCAAAGCAGAATTATCAGGAGTTTGTAAAACGTTACCTGAGGTATAATCAGAGGAAGTGGAGAGAATAGCTGAAACTTCTTTGTAATATTTCTGGGGCAGACTGTCCGAAGACTAAAAATCAGATATAGTGAACCGTTATTTGTAGTTCATAAAGCATAGAACATAACAAGGGCATGTGGTCGTTAAACAGTATTTATTATGAGCTGACATTGTAGTATAAAGCATAGAACACAGCAAGGTCATATGGTCAGGAAATTTAGAATTGGAGTTTTCGGACAGTCAGTGGGGAGGGGCGGAAAGATTAGCTGAAACCTTCGGGAGTCTTTGCTTTATCTGGTACCGGTGCATATGATGGTTTTTACGGCTTATGGCTTAGGTATCCTTGCAGCTTTTTTGTTATGTGTTTTATGGATCGGAGAAATTATAGGCAGAAGATTTTTCTGGCGGTTACATTTTTTTCTCTGCGCTGGTTCTCTTTTGTGATGGCGGAGATCTAGTATGATAATTTATACAGTTTTGCTGAAAAAACAGAGTATATGCGGGGACATCCGGATCTGTGGTTTGCATTATTTGTCGGGGTATGTGTGTACTGGCTGTTGCTGGAGCTGATATTTTTAGCAGCAGGAATCTGGTTTATTTTAAGGGCGTATGCGTATAAATACGCAGCAATGTCGAGAAAGGAGCTGTTTATGCTTATAAGCCCGTCGATTATGGGAGTAGCGGGGTATGAGATCATATGGTACTACCGCAGCTTTTATATATCAGAAACGGGCAGAAGTCCCAGTGTTTATGACAGTCTGGCACTGCTGTACTATGCTGTGGCAGTGATTACAATTATTGTGGTCACAGTGCTGTATCAGGGTATCAAGGCAGGTCAGGAAGAAAAACTGCAGAATGAGCTGCTTGCGGCGCAGGTCGAAAGCATTCAGCACCACATCAGTCAGGTAGAGAGCGTTTATCAGAATGTACGCGGCATCCGGCATGACCTGGCGAATCATATCATTACCCTGGATGAGCTTTATGCAGGAAACAGGAAAGAAGAAGCGTTAAACTATGCGGATGAATTGAAGACGCAGCTTGCGAAAGCGTCAGGGGAAATAAAAAGCGGGAATCCTGTGACAGACGTGATTTTGCAGGGGAGAAAGTTCGAAGCAGAGAAACGGAAGATCCGATTCTGCTGCGACTTTCACTATCCTATAGAATCAGGAATCAATGCTTTTGATCTTAGTGTGATCTTAAATAATGCCCTTCAAAACACGATCGAGAACGTGGCAGGCGCTGAGCCGTATATATCTATTCTTTCCTATCGGAAAAGGAATGCCTGCATGATCGAGATCAGTAATAGTTTTGCAGGAAATCTGCAGTGGAATGTGGAAAGCGGGCTTCCTTTTTCATCCAAAGAAAAATCAGACAGGGACGGATATGGTCTGGCCAATATCCGCAGGACTGCAGTAAAATATTGCGGTGATATTGATATTGCGGCAGAAGACGGGGAATTTTGTCTTACGATTATGCTTATGGCAGACAAATAAGTGCATGTTATTAGAATATTCATTTATAGAGGATCAGGGATAGAAAGGCGCAGAAAGGTGGCGGTGCGAGGCTGATGAAGCAGGAAGCCCATTGGCTTTAGACAATGGGTAGTTCACCTGCTTCACAACAAAAAAAGGTCGTTCCATGATCGATTCGTTCAGTCAAAGATCTGAGAATCCGAAACAATAACTGAGAACGAAAATGCCATTCAGTATGAATGAAGGTTGAAAGGAGATTAGAATTATGATGACAATCGGCAGTATCATGGGAGCAGAAAAAAGTACGCAGGCTGGATGCTCTGGTATGAATCAGACGGATGCAGTCAGCAAAAATATCCAGGCACAGATCGCCAGTGCACAGAAAAAGCTGCAGGAGCTTTCTTCTAACGAGGAGCTGACACTGGAGGAAAAGATGAAAAAAAGAAAGGAAATCCAGCAGGAGATCGCAGACTTAAATCAGCAGTTAAGACAGCATCAGATGGAACAGCGGAGAGAACAGCAGGAAAAAGGCAGAGCAGTCAGTGATCTGCTCGGTGTAAGGCAGGGTGCAGGAGCAGCGGGGGCTGGAAGCGGAGGAAGCGGTCTGTCACAGGCGAGTATGCAGGCCATGCTTTCCGCGGATACTTCTATGAAACAAGCCAGGGTACAAGGCAGCGTCTCTGCCAGAATGAAAAACAGGGCAGGAGTGCTGAAGGCAGAGATTAAGATGGATAAAGGCAAAGGGGATGTAAAGGCGAAGGAGGCTGAGCTTGCAGATGTAGAGCAGAAGGCAGAAAAAGCAGCAGCTTCACAGGCCGGCTCGCTTGCCAGTGCAAATCAGGCGGCAAAGGAAGCTGCGAATGCGCAGCAGGATAATGGGTCTGAGAATGCTGAAACGAAGAAAAAGGATAAGAAAGCGAAAGAAGCTCAATCAAAAACAAGGAAAAAGGACAAGAAAGCGAAAGAAGCTGAAGTAAAAACAAAGAAAGAGGACAAGAAAGCGAAAGAAGCTCTATTAAAAGCCGAGAATAAGGATAGTACGGCAGCTGCGGCAGGTGTGAGGGCTGAATCAGGAAACAGCAGCGGGAAAATGCATCCAGATGTAATTCTGGATACTGATACAGCAGGTGTGAGGGCTGAAACAAGGAACGGTACGGCAGCTGTGCAGACAGCCGGCTCACAAAGTATCGCTTATACGCCTATTGATCTTCGTTTGTAGAGAGTATCAATGAATCTGTGTAAATTTCCTGACTGCAATTCCATTTTTATCGAATTATCAAAATCCTAGAAAGGCTGAAGACCATCGCCGTCTGCTGCGCTGTACCCACAGGGCATGATATCGTCAGTCCACGATGCCGCCGCATCGCCTCTCTCCTCCGCCTTGCAGAGTGACGATATATTCAGCACCGTTAGTTCAAATCTCATCGTGCAAGTACACTGGAGCGTGTTTGGAACGGATCGGTTTTCAGGAAAATAACGACAGTTTTTATTCAAATGACTCACTTTTTTTTTCGCGGCATAGGGATTATAATAATGTCACAAATGCACATTCAAAAAGCATAACGCTTAAAATGCGCTTTATACGGTTATATGATAATATAATTGCAAGTGAGTGAAAGTTCTTTATTTTTATTGGAGCCGGCTGAGAGACGGCAGAAGGGAGATTATGATGTTAGTTGAGACAAAAGCAAAGGCAGGGGTTTTTTCGATTGCACTGGGAGCGTATCTGCCGCAGTTTCCGCAGCTAGTGCCGGAGT
Source organism: uncultured Eubacterium sp. (assembly GCA_947385875.1). Taxonomy (GTDB): domain Bacteria; phylum Bacillota; class Clostridia; order Lachnospirales; family Lachnospiraceae; genus Eubacterium_J. Next base: position 11,122 of record CANDMV010000126.1, read on the forward strand.
TTGAAAGCCAGTACGAGGCGTTTAAGAAAACGATTCCTGATACAGTGGAGATTATTGACGGCGGTATGGTGACGACGAAGGAGCAGTCACAGGCTGCCGGAGATTTATTCCGGGCCGCAGATGTGGATCTGGTATTTTTACAGCTGCTTACTTATGCCACATCCTATAACATGCTTCCGGCAGTAAAAGACCTGGATGTTCCGGTAGTGCTTGTAAACATTCAGAAGCTGAAAGCCCTGGACTACGACCATACGGATATTGCTTCATGGCTTGGTGAGGGTTATGCCTGCGGCGCTGTCGGAGAGATGGTAGCTGATCTGGAGCGGTATGGAAAGAGACATGCGGTGATTACAGGTGTTGTAGAAGGAGGAGATCCGGGTGTGCAGGCAGAGATTGAGGACTGGTGCCGGGCAGCACAGACCAGAAGAAGATTCCGGGATACCAATATCGCACAGATCGGGCGTCCATATCCGGGGATGATGGATCTTTATATTGATGAATCAAATCTGTATAGAAGAATGCATTTATATACCAAGCAGTTTGACTGGGAAAAGATGTGGGTGATTGCGGACAATGTTACGGACGAGGAAGTAATTCGCGCAAAAGCACAGGATATTCTTGACACATTTGAGATTGAAGGCGGCGGGACAGTTGAGAAAGTATGGGAGATGGCAAAATATGTAGTCGCTTTTGAAAAATGGTGTGAGGAAGAAAAACTGGGGCTGGTTGCTTCCCATTATGACGGTTTTGCGAAGGGACAGGCGGGCGTTCTTGACAGTATGCTGATTCCGGCTTTTTCCATGCTGATTAAACAGGGAGTAGCCTGTGCAGTGGAAGGCGATATGAAAGTAGCTATGGCAATGAGTATACTGAAAACGATTTCGGGAACAGGCCAGCTGGCAGAAATGTATTCTATAGATTTTAATGATGACATTGCGATCATCGGCCACAGTGGTTCCGGAGACGCAGATATATCGGATAAAAAGCCGACCATGAAAATTGTGGAAGTATTTCATGGAAAAACAGGCGGCGGTTATCTGACGCAGTTCTATCCTTACACAGGCCCTGTGACTTACCTTGCTATTACGCAGGATGGAGATGGACATTTTAAGTTTATCGTGGCAGAAGGTGTGAACGAAGAAGGCAAGATCCTTTCTTTTGGCGATACAAATATGAGAACCCGGTTTACGTGCGGAGCGAGAGAGTTCGTAAATCGGTGGAGCGAATGCGGGCCGACTCATCATTTTGCGGCAGCAGCTGGCAGACATATTGATACGATATTGAAGGTTGCAAAGATCTTTAACGTACAGGTGGAGATCGTTACCAGATAATTGCCAGTTACTATTCCTGGGTCAGGAACGCGCACTAGCTGCGCGTTCCTGACCCGGCAGGCATGATATGAGAACATGATTCAGGAGTGCAAAAATTAACTGGGAATTTTTAATCAGTCATAGCTTGACGCAGGAGCAGAAGAAGGATATAATAAAGCCGATTTAGTGTCCCATATGGATAGAAATCGAAATTCTGCCTGATTGCACTGTGTATAATAAGGATGTGCTTACTACAATCTGTACAGTCTGCATGACTGGGCATTATAGCCGAACAAAAGCGGATGCAGAATCAGGTGTTGTTTTTGTCTTATTTATTAATGAAAGGAGATAGAAATATGAAATATGTATGTGACGTCTGCGGATGGGAATACGATGAGGAGAAAGGATACCCGGAGGGCGGTATTGCACCGGGAACAAAGTGGGAAGATGTGCCGGCTGATTTTGAGTGTCCATTATGCCTTGTAGGCAAGGATCAGTTTTCGAAAGAATAATTAGTACGGACTTTGCTAAATGCTGAAAAACTGCTGCTAAATCACTTAGATTTGACAGCAGTTTTCTGTACTAAAAATGGATAGTCAGGTTTTAACGGCTATTATTAAGACCTGCATAAAGAGAGGCGCGCTGGTTTAATGGGATCTTCATCATTTCCATAATTTTATCCGCGGACCATCCTGTGCTGTCCATAAGATTTTTGATATTATGCAGCATTGCTTTTTGTCATCCTTCCTGAAGGCCTTCCTGTTTTCCTTCTTGGCGCAGCATCTCCATAGCTTCCGCTTCATTATATTCCGTCAGGCACATATCTTTCACCTTCGCTCCTGTTTGCAGATATAAATTTTTTGATTTCAAAATCATCTGGCATTTCATCAACAGCCTTGTCAACTGAATCACCAAATCTCATAGGCAGATTGTCTGCGTCTGAATTTCCGGCACTATGGTTTTTCCTGATTTGAGCTACAAACCATGCATATTCGTCGAGCGGCCTGCAGGCAGAGAGAATGGTATGGTTTTGTCCATAATTGATGTTTATCATTCGGACGTTTAGAATGACCTCGTTCATACAGTTCTATGGAATGGCAAAGAAGCTCCTCGTAGGTTTTCTTTTTCTGCTTTGCCAATTTCTTCCGCCTTTCCGTAACTTTATGCAGTTATTTTATCATGAATCTATGTTAGGGACAAGTATTGGATAGAATAAATCTGAAAATGGTTCTAGAGCGTGTTTGAAAAATCATTCCCGCGATCTGCACTCCCCACTTTGCGGATA
>CANDMV010000127.1 GCA_947385875.1 uncultured Eubacterium sp.
TGCATAACATTTTGTAATAAAATGTTATGCACGGTGTTTTGTAGTTCTGCAGCTCGTCGTATTAGGAGGTCAGGATATGCAGGGATTGGATTATTCAAAAATCGGGGAAAGGATCCGCCAAGTGCGCAGAGCTAAGGGATGGTCACAAGAGACGCTTGCCAAAAAGTGCGGCATCAGCCTGAATTTTATGGGCAAGATTGAGCGTGGAGACAGGAAAATGAGCATGGATACATTTGCCAGCCTGTGCATGGAACTGGAGACGGATGCGGATGCACTGCTGTGGGGAGTGGTCAAGACTTCGGAATCGGCGGACAATATGTGGAAGCATTTTGTAAAAAAGGATTCTGACAGTTATTCCATGTATATTCGGATTATGAAATCGGTAGCGGATATTATGAATGAGACGTAATGTATCAGCAGACAGTCGGTGTTATTTGGCGGACTTTCGTGCTTGTCAGAGTTTGAGAAAAGGCAGAAGGCAATGAAGAAGTTATGGAATCATGAAAACGGGCATCCTGAAACAGTCAGGGTATTTTTCGTCCTTGAGGGAATTGTGCTTGCGTTTTTAGGTATTTTTTATTTTTCCTGCGGACAGGCACTGTATATTAGGGATTCTGATGGCAATGAAGCAGGATTTTATGCGACTGACAATATCGGGGAATTGACAAAAGAGGTGGAGGTTACACAGACCTATACGTCCCAGATGGATATGATCGATACCATCGGGGTGATGGTTTCAGATTATGGACAGATGGTGACAGGCAAGCTTTATGTGCGGTGTGAAGATGTGGCAGACGGGCATCTGATCGCAGAGAAGGCATTTTCGGGATTGGAGCTTGGGACGAATGAGTATGTGTATCTGAATATACCGGGCGGCATGGAAGCTAAGCGCGGCAGTCAGGTGAAGATCACTTGTACATCGAACAGCATGTCCGGCAGTGCGCCGACGGTCTTATACAGCAGGGAGCCGGTGCTGGAAAATAAAGATGTGTCAGCTGGTGCGCAGCTGTCCGTCAACGGCAGACCTGTCGAAGGGATGCTGTGCCTGACGCTGCAGGGACGCGACCGTGTGTGGACAGGGCCGAATTACTGGAAGATCGTACTTCTGTCGGCGGGACTTACGGGTGTTTTCTATATAACGCAGCTGCTGCGCCAATGTGCAGGGAAATGGAGCATCTTATTCGGTGCGATGGATGTATTGAAAAAATACGGTTTTCTGATTCAGCAGCTTGTGCAGAGAGATTTCAAAGTACGTTATAAGCGGTCGGTGCTGGGGGTTTTCTGGAGCCTTTTGAATCCGCTGCTTATGATGATTGTGCAGTATATGGTATTTTCACAGCTGTTTAGAACGGATATCGACAATTATCCGGTATATCTGCTGAGCGGGACGGTCGTGTTCAACTTTTTTAGTGAAGGCGTAGGGCAGGCGCTTACTTCCATCGTCGGGAATGCATCTCTGATTACGAAAGTATATATTCCTAAATACATCTATCCGGTCACACGGGTGCTGCTGAGTGGAATTAACCTGTTGATGTCGCTGATTCCTCTTGTAATCGCGGCGCTTTTTACTGGAGAACAGGTCACAAAGGCGTACCTTATGCTGCCGTATATTCTTTGCTGCGTCATGGTATTTACCATCGGCTTGGGGATGGTGCTGGCGGCAGGCATGACATTCTTCAGGGATGTGCAGTTTTTGTGGGGCGTGGTAAGTATGCTGTGGATGTACCTGACACCGCTGTTTTATCCGGTTTCTATTATTCCGGATGGTTTCCGGCAGGCAGTGTTGGCAAACCCGATGTATCTTTATGTGAGTGCGGTGCGAAGTATTGTGATGGATGCTGCGGCGCCGCGGCCGATGGTACTCTGTGGATGTACGGCTGCTGCACTTGTGATGCTTGCCATTGGATGTGCCGTATTCAAAAAAACACAGGATCAATTTGTGTTCTATATATAGGAGGCAGCAGCTGGTATGCAGATGGTAGTTGTGGATAAAGTATCGTTGAAATTTCGGATGGAAAAAAACCGGGCCGATTCCCTGAAAGAATTCTTTGTGCGGTGGGTCAGGCGTGATCTGGAAGCAGAAGAGTTCTGGGCTTTGGATAAAGTGTCTTTTACGGCAGACAGAGGAGATGTGGTCGGCATTATCGGACATAACGGCGCGGGAAAAAGCACGCTGCTGAAGGTGATTTCCGGGATTATGAAACCGACGCATGGATCGATAGAGGTGCACGGCAGCATCGTTCCTATGCTGGAGCTTGGCTCCGGCTTTGACCTCGAACTGTCCGGCAGGGAGAATATCTATTTAAACGGAGCGGTTTTAGGATATTCCAAACAGTTTTTAAGCAGCAGGTTTGAAGAAATTGTGGAATTTTCAGAGCTTGGGGACTTTATTGAAGCGCCGCTGCGTACGTATTCTTCAGGAATGCTGGCAAGGCTGGCATTTTCAGTCGCATGTATCGTAGAGCCTGAGATTCTGATTGTAGACGAGATTCTTTCGGTCGGTGATGCGGATTTTCAGGAAAAAAGCCGTGCTCGCATGATGGAGCTTATGACAGGAGGCACGACGGTGTTCTTTGTGTCGCACAGCCTGAAGCAGATACGGGAAATGTGCAGCCGGGTAATCTGGCTGGAGCATGGACAGGTGCAGGCAGCAGGCAGGACAGAGGATGTGTGCAGTATGTATGAGACAGGATAGAAGACGCGTGTAATGAGACAGGATAGAAGATGTGTGCAATGAGACAGGATAGAAAATGTGTGCAATGAATCAGATAAAACAGAGGATGTGTGTGGTATGTATAAGCAAGTCGGGATAGAAGATGTGTGCAGTATGCATGAGGGAGCAGTATGAATAAGATAAAGATCTTGGTATCAGCGCATAAGGATGTGTATGTGCCTGAAAATATATTGCTGCAGCCGATTCAGGCCGGTGCTGCGCTTGCAGAAAAAAGACTGCCCGGTATGCTGCATGATGATGAAGGACAGCAGATTTCCGGGAAAAACAAAGCATACTGTGAGCTGACGGTGCAGTACTGGGCGTGGAAGAATCTGGAGGCGGACTATTATGGATTTTTTCATTATCGGAGATATCTGGATTTCTCAAAAGAATACCCATTACGGACGCAGAAGGGATACCGGATAGCAGGCAGCGGGCGTTACGCAGGACGAGAAGGCTTAACAGAATGCAGGCGTTATTCAGGACGCAGGCATTTAACAGGACATCGGCGATTAACAGGTGACGGGTATTTTAAAAGCCGTGTGGCACCCTATAAGGAGGCGGACAGCATACGTAAAGACCTCTCAGCTTACGGACTGGACGAAAGCAATATGCGCAGGATTATAGAAAAATACGATGTCGTTACTGTATTGGGCGAACGGATGAATGTGACGGTTTATCAGCAGTACTGCCAGTTCCACAGCGGGGAGGACTTGGATGGGGCGATACGGATTTTAAAAGAAAAATATCCGCGGTATGCCGAAGCCTGTGATCTTTATATGAATTCAAAATATATCTATTTCTGCAATATGTACGTAATGAAGCGGAAATATTTTTATGCGTATATGGAGTGGCTGTTTCCGATTTTGGAGGAATTTGAAAAGGAAAAAGATTTTTCGGGATACAGCGAGCGGGAACTGCGGGTGATTGGTTTTTTGGCAGAACGTCTGTTCGGAGTCTATTATACGCAGTTAAAAAGAAAGCAGGAAGTAAAATGCTGTGAGCTTGGTTATGTCATCTTTCATGATACGCAGCCTGGTCAGATCGTCCATCCGTATTTTGGGAAAGACAGTGTGAATCTGGTGTCGGCATCTAATCATTCGTTTGCGCCTTATCTGGGTGTGATGCTTCAGTCGGTTATGGAACGTGCAGACAGTGGGAAAAAGTATGACATCGTCATCCTGCATACAGATATCAGTCAGGAATATCAGAAAATCCTTGCTAAGGCAGCGGAGGGAAAGCCGCATATACAGATACGCTTCTGTGATGTATCTGATGCTCTGGCAGGAATTGACCTTCCGGTTCGTCACCATATTTCTGTTGAGACATATTTTCGATATTTTATTCTGAATTTTATGCCGGAGTATGAAAAGGTGCTCTGGCTGGATGCAGATCTGGTCGTACTGCAGGATGTAGGGGAGCTTTATCGTACGCAGATGCATCATTACTGCGTGGCGGCAGTACTTGATCTGGATTTGATTGGTACTTATAGAACAGATCAGCAGGTAAAAAAGTATATCGATCGAAAACTGGGAATCAGGGATCCATATTATTATTTTCAGGCAGGTGTTATGCTGCTGAATCTGACACAGATCAGGAAGCGTTACATGGCAGAGGATTTGGTTCGTATGTCAATGAAATATCCGTGGCACATGTTAGATCAGGATGTCCTGAACAGGGCTCTTCAGGGAAGCTGCATGGAACTGGATCAGAAGTGGAACGTAGTCATGGACTGGCAGTACGGCGGGAGACGCAGGACGGATTTATTAAAAAATGCGCCGTATGAGCTGTGGAGCAGATATCTGTCTGCAAGAGAAGCTCCGGCAGTTATCCACTATGCGGGAGGGTGGAAGCCGTGGACGATGCCGGACTGTGATTTTGCGCAGTTTTTCTGGGATTACGCGAGAAGGTCGCCGTTTTATGAAGTGATTTTATACAGCCGTATACCGGATGCAGGGTTCCGTCTGAGCGCTAAAGCCGATTCTATGAGGAGCTTCCGGCTAAAACCGACACGCCTGAGTGTTGCGGTAGACATGAGGAAGGTAAACAGAATACTTCCGCCGGGTTCTCTGCGCAGGCGTATTGTGCGCACGGTATGCGGGAAGTTTTTGTAGGTATAGGGAAGTTGGAAACAGAAATCAGGGATATTTTTTATGAGAGAATATTTGAAGAATGAATTGTACGGATAAGGAGATGTGAAATGATACTGGTGACAGGAGGAGCCGGATATATCGGCAGTCATGTAAATAAGCAGCTGCATCTGCAGGGATATGAAACATTAATATATGACAATCTGATATATGGACATAGAGAAAGTGTCAAATGGGGAATGCTGGAGATCGGAGATTTGGCAGATGAGAAAAGGCTGGAGGAAGTATTTACAAAATATCCGATTGATGCAGTGATGCATTTTGCTGCATTTGCCTATGTCGGAGAATCTGTCCGTGAACCGGCAAAGTACTATAAAAACAATATATGCAATACGATTCATCTGCTAGAAGCGATGCGCCGCCATCACGTAAATATACTCGTATTTTCTTCTAGCTGTGCGACCTACGGAGAGCCAGAACAGCTTCCGATTACAGAGGACATGCCTCAGCATCCCATCAATCCTTATGGACGGACCAAATGGATGGCAGAGCAGATGTTTGAAGATTATAAAAATGCTTACGGGCTGCAGTACTGCTGTCTGCGCTATTTTAATGCAGCCGGGGCAGACCCGGATGGAGAAATCGGAGAGAGCCATTTGCCGGAGACACATCTGATTCCTCTCGTGCTGGAAGCAGCTGCCGGCATCCGGGATCATGTCAGCATATTTGGAACAGACTATCCAACGCAGGACGGCACATGCATCAGAGATTATATCCATGTTACAGATCTTGCAGATGCGCATATACGGGCTTTGGAATATTTAAAATCCGGTGGGCAGAGCCTGTGCCTGAATCTGGGGAATGAAAAAGGCTGTTCTGTGGCACAGGTGATTGATACGGTAAAACAGGTGACGGGCAGGGAATTTACGGTCAGAAAAGCGGCTGCAAGGCCCGGCGATCCGCCGGCTCTGGTCGGAAGTGCGAAAAAGGCACAGGAAGTACTGGGGTGGAAGCCGGAGCATGGAGATCTGCGCATGATTGTGGAACATGCGTGGAGATGGCAGCAGGAGAAAACATTTTAGAAAAATCAATAGTTTCAGGGAGAACAATATGGATATCAAAATATATGTACCATGCCATCAGAAGTCATATGTGCCTGAAAGCAATATTATGATTCCAATACAGGCAGGGGCGGCTTTGCTGGGAGAACGCTTTGAACATATGCTGCATGATGATGAGGGGGATAATATATCAGAAAAAAACAGGATGTATTGTGAATTAACAGCACAGTACTGGGTATGGAAAAATCAGAGCTCGGATTATGTGGGATTCTTTCATTACCGGAGATATTTTAATTTCAGTCCTATCCAGCTGAATGAAGACGGGTGGGGGAATATCGAATATAAAGAGCCGCTGAATGAACATATTTTGTCTGAACTGAATATCGATGATACGAAAATGGCAGCATTGATTTCAAATTATGACGTGATTGTGCCGAAGAAACGGAGGCTGCCGGGCCGGGAGACGATCCAGTTACAATATGCTCATGCAGAAGGGCAGCATATAAAAGATCTGAAATGTGTTCTGGAGGTAGCGGCGGAGAAGTATCCAGAGTATAGAAACAGTATTGACGAGTATCTCCAGTCAAAAGAAGCATATGAGTGCAATATGTTTATTATGCGCAGAAGCCTGTTTGAGGAATATGCTGCGTGGCTGTTTGACATTCTTTTTGAGGCAGAGAAGAGAAGTGATTACTCTGATTATAATGAGACAGAGCTGCGGGCATTAGCATATATAGGGGAAAGGCTGTTTGGAATCTGGTATGTACATAATAAGAAACAAAATAGCTGGAAGACATTAGAACTGCAGAGGACTTTATTTCGAGATACCAGTATAGAGAAAAAGTTCCATGTGGATAAGGACGAGGTTGGGATCGTAATGTCCTGCAATGATTCGTTTTGTCCTGTGATGTCAGTATCGATAGCTTCTGTCATCGCTCATTCACGGGCTGACAGGAATTATCATGTATTTATTCTGCATAATGACATATCTGAAAAAAACAGGAAGAAGTTGTATGGGATGCAGAAAGATCATTTTTTAATTGATTTCATTAAGATTGACGGAAAAATGAAAGAATGTGATCTGCATGTGGACCAGCATATTACGGTTGAGACGTATTATCGGCTTTTGATACCAGAATTGATTGACTGTGAAAAAATAATATATTTGGACTGCGATACCGTTGCAAATGCAGATATAGCCAGATTATATGACTGTAAAGTGGAGGACAGCTATCTGGCGGCCTGCAGAGATATTGACGTAATGGGAGCGATGAAAGAAAGCAGAGAGGTATGCAGCTATATGAATAAAATAGTACGCTGCTCTCTGTCGGCATATTTTCAGGCGGGCGTTATGATTTTAAATATACGAAAAATCAGAGACAGCTTTACGACACAGCAGCTGTTAGATCTGGCAGGAAGGCGGAAATGGAAATACTGGGATCAGGATGTATTAAATTATGTATTCCGCAGAAACGTAAAGTATCTGCCGCAGAGATGGAATGTACTTATGAACTGGGAAAATGCTTCGGACAGCAGGATACGCACGCTGAAGCTGGCCCCTGCCAGATACTACAGAGAATACTGCGAGGCAAGAAAAGCGCCGTATATCATTCATTATGCCGGATACCAAAAACCGTGGAAAGATCTGGAATGTGATATGGCAGAATTTTTTTGGAAATATGCGCGGGAGACGCCGTTTTATGAAGTCTTGATAGGGCAGCTGATAGGAATCTATGGGAAAAACATTTCTCTGGCAGCTTCAGAGGGAAACAGAATGCAGGAAATACGTGTGGATGGGATGGAAGTACCGATTGCTATAGATGGCGTGATGTTGAAGATGATCAATCTCTTTAATCGGAAGTTCCCGATTGGTTCCAGAAGAAGGGCGCGTCTTAGAGCCATTATGAGAAGAGCTATAAGGTAAAAAATATTATGTACATAAAAGATCATATAAAAAATATATTACAATATCGCATCGAAGGCACACGGTCAGTGATTTCCATAGGAAAGAGGTCTGTTTCATTTGAGCGCAGACAGCTGCTGCTGAATAAAATTCATGAATTGAATGAAAAAACAAAACAGCTTTTCGAAGAAAATAATGATCTGCAGATAAAACTTCGCGCTTCTATGAAAGCATCTACAGATCTGGGCCGTCAGTGTCGGGAACTGGAAGAACGTATAGAAGACTGTAAAAAGGAATTGACAAAATTGAGGTCAGAAGCAGCTCAGCTTAGTATGGACAAGCAGTCGCTGTCACAGTCTCTGGCTGGCCAACAGAATTTAGTACAGAAGAAAGATGATGAAATAGCTTCATTTCATGCAAGATATATGGAAGCAGTCTGGTGCTCCGGCTGGACAGAACACTGGAAAAGATATTTCTACGAAAATTATCCCAGCATCGAATCGCAGCTTGAAAGAATAGAAAAAGGAGTGGATGGCTTAAGCCGTAAAACACTGGAATTATTCTTGGAAAGAAATTTTTATATTTTCCCGGAACAGAAATACTGTTCACTGTTTCGATTTGACCATGACCATATATTTCAGGACTGGGAGCTGGAGGGTATTCAGGAAGGACTTCCGGAGGAGGAGCTTCGAGAAAAGTATCATATTGACGAAGGGATATATCTGGAAACACCGGTATTCAAATTCCACTGCGGGCTGTCGCTTCTTCCGGATCAGATTCAAAAGAGGGTAGAAGGAAAGGATGTAATAGATGGCGGAGCCTTCTGGGGAGACAGCGCTCTGGTGTTCGAAAGCTACAAGCCAAGATCGATTCATGCTTTTGAGCCGATGAAAGAAAACTATAAGGAGCTGGGCAGAACGAAGGAAAAGAATCATCTGTCAAATTTAGTCATGGTTCCCTGCGGACTCGGAGATCGAGAGGCCTGCGCAGATATTTATTATCATGAAATGCTCAGTGGTGCAAGTCTGATTCCATATAAGGCAATTATGAGGGAAAAGCCAGAGCTGCATGTTGATACAGCAGACCTTACCACAATCGACAGCTATAAAAAGAAATATGGCTTAGATATTGGCTTAATAAAACTGGATATTGAAGGAAATGAACTGGAGGCGGTTCAAGGCGCAGAAGAGACAATCAGACAGGATAAGCCTGTTTTACTTATTTCGGTTTATCATCAGCCGAAGGACCTGTTTGAGATTAAACCGCTGATAGAAAGCTGGAATCTTGGCTATCATTTTATGTTTCGAAAACTATGCTTCCACGATCCTTTGACGGAAGTATCTTTGATTGGCTATGTACTGTGAGGAGGATGGAAATGAAACAGGTGATCGTGGCAGGAGCCGGGATCAGCGGCCTTACTGCCGCAAGAATTCTGGCAGAGTCAGGATATCAGGTGACAATTTTAGAAAAACGCAGTCACATTGGCGGAAACGTCTATGATTATTTCTACAGCGGGGTTTTAGTACATAAATATGGGCCGCATCTTTTCCATACGAAGATGCGGCATGTAGCAGAATTTCTGCAGCGGTTTTCGGGATTTTTTCCATATGAGCACCGTGTGCTGGGAGAAGTCAGAGGAAAGCTGGTGCCGATCCCGTTTAATTATAAAAGTATAGATGAACTATATCCGCCTAAGCAGGCTGAGCATTTGAAACAGGTATTATCGGAAGCCTATAAAGACGGGGATAGCGTTCCAATCATGGAACTGCGCAGACATAAGGATCCAGAGGTAAAGGCTCTGGCAGAATTCGTATTTCAGAATGTGTTTTACGGATACACAAAAAAACAATGGGGAAAGCCGCCGGAAGAAATGAGCAGCTCTGTGATGGGGCGGGTGCCTGTTCGTATGTCTTATGATGATCGGTATTTTACAGATGAGTTCCAGATGATGCCGGAGCAGGGATATACCGTCATGATGGAGCGGATGGCAGGGCATAGGAATATAGCTGTACGCTGTGAGTGTGAGGCACTTTCATGCTTATCCGTTCAGGATGGACAGGTGTATTTTGATGGGGAGCGTTTTGACGGGCCGGTTATTTATACGGGGTGTATAGACGAATTATTTGGATATCGGTATGGAAGGCTGCCATACCGCAGTCTGGATTTTGTATTGGAAAGACGGAATGTGACACAGGCACAGCCGGTTGTCCAGATTAATTATCCGAACCGTTTTGTATATACAAGGACGAGCGAATTTAAACTGGTGCAGAAGGAGAAGCTGGAAGGCCGGACGATTCTTGTATATGAATATCCAAAGGAATGTACACAGGAGGATATTCCATACTACCCTGTCGAGTCAGAAAAGAGCATGAATGTTTATCAGAAATACAAGCTGCTGGCGGAGCGGACTGCGAATCTGCATATACTGGGACGACTGGGCGAGTACAAATATTACAATATGGACGTGTCCGTTGACCGTGCCATGAAGCTGGCAGAAAAGGTCATAGAAAAATTATAGAAAGATCATAGGAAAATCATAGAAAGAACATAGAGAGATCATAGAAAAGGAGAACTAAGAGGTGAGGATAGCGGTAGCAGGGACCGGATATGTAGGTCTGGTCACAGGGACTTGTTTTGCAGAAATGGGAAATGAGGTCTGGTGCGTGGATGTGGATAAGGAAAAAGTGGAGAATTTAAAAAATGGGAAAATACCAATCTATGAACCGGAGCTGACGGATATGGTCATTGAAAATCACAGGCAGGGACATCTGCATTTTACAGCTGAGATTAAAGAGGCGCTGAAAGCCTGCGAGATCTGTTTTATTGCAGTAGGAACACCGATGGGAGAGGATGGAAGCGCAGATTTGCAGTATGTGCTGGAAGTGGCGGAGAGTATCGGAGCCTATATGGAGCATCATATCTATGTTGTGGATAAATCAACGGTTCCGGTCGGCACAGCCCGAAAAGTCCGTGCAAAAATACAAGAGCAGCTGGATCTTAGAAAATCAGATCTGACCTTTGACGTTATATCAAATCCGGAGTTTTTAAAGGAAGGAGCGGCAGTCGGCGACTGTCTGAAACCGGACAGGATTGTGATTGGTACAGATAATCAGGAAGCGGCGGAGGTGATGACAGAGCTGTATAAGCCGTATCTGCTGAATACAGAGAATTTTATTCTGATGGACATCGCAAGCGCAGAGATGACGAAGTATGCGGCAAATTCCATGCTGGCGACTAAGATTTCATTTATTAATGAAATGTCAAATATCTGCGAACGAGTAGGGGCTGATATTAATAAAGTCCGCAGGGGAATCGGGAGCGATCACAGGATTGGGTACTCTTTCATCTATCCCGGCTGCGGCTATGGCGGAAGCTGTTTTCCGAAAGACGTGCAGGCATTGATACGCACAGCGGATACAAATGGATATCAGGCTGATATTCTGCAGGCTGTGGAGCGGGTGAATCAGAAGCAGAAATATGTGCTGGTAGAGAAGATTAAACAACGGTTTGGTGAAGATTTAAGCAGCAGATGCTTTGCCGTCTGGGGGCTTGCGTTTAAGCCGGATACAGATGATATGAGAGAATCTGCTGCTATTACAGTTATTTCAGAGCTTACAAAGGCAGGCGCGCAGATCCGGTCATATGATCCGAAAGCGATGAAAGAGGCACAGGCATGTTATCTGAAAGGAAATGATAAGGTCAGCTACTGCACGAATAAATATGATACGCTAAACGGTGCGGATGCCATGATCCTCATTACAGAGTGGAAAGAGTTCCGCAGCCCGGATTTTTATGAGATCAAAAACCGCCTGAAAAGCGCAGTGATCTTTGACGGCAGAAACCAGTACAGCAGGAAGAGCGTGAATAAGTGCGGACTGGAATATTATCAGATCGGAGTGCGGACAGAGGAGGAAACTGTGTGAGTAAAATCTTAGTAAAGAGCGGACTGGAATACTGCCGGATTGGAGCGGAGACGAAGGAGGAAATCGCGTGAGTAAAATATTAGTGACAGGCGGTGCGGGTTTTCTGGGATCAAATCTGTGCGCACGTCTGGTCAGAGAAGGGAATGAGGTTATCTGTGCGGATAATTTATTTACGGGTTCCTTGGATAATATCAGGGAATTAATGGGGCAGCCCGGTTTTACTTTTTTGGAGCATGATGTGGCAGAACCATTCGATGTACAAGCAGATCAACTCGATCAGCTTGATCAGATTTATAATCTGGCGTGTCCTGCAAGCCCGCCGTATTATCAGTCTGACCCGGTTAAAACGGCAAAGACCTCAGTATTTGGGATTATAAATATGTTGGAGCTTGCAAGACGCTGCCATGCCAGAATACTTCAGGCAAGCACCAGTGAGGTGTATGGAGATCCGCAGGTACATCCGCAGCCGGAGTCGTACCGTGGGTCTGTCAACCCGATCGGGATTCGCGCCTGTTATGATGAGGGCAAGCGCATGGCGGAGACGATGATGTTTGATTACCACCGTATGTATGATGTGGATATTAAGGTGATACGTATTTTTAATACATATGGGCCGAAGATGAATCCAAAAGACGGGCGCGTAGTGTCGAATTTTATCGTGCAGGCGCTGCGGGGAGAGGATCTTACTATCTATGGGGATGGCTCGCAGACACGCAGCTTTTGCTATGTGGATGATCTGATTGATGGAATGGTGCGGATGATGAACAGTGCAGAAGGTTTTTGCGGGCCGGTGAATCTGGGGAATCCGGGAGAGTTTACGATGCTGGAGCTGGCGCAGAAGGTGGCTGCTGTGACAGGCAGCAGGTCGCAGTTTGTATTTAAGGAACTCCCTTCAGATGATCCGGTGAGGAGGAAGCCTGTGATTGAGTTGGCAGAAAAAGAACTGGGATGGGAGCCCAAAGTAGGGCTGGAAGAAGGGCTGGGGAAGACAGCTGAATATTTTAGAGAATTGTTGAATGCTTAAAGATGCGGTAAGAAGCTTTCGATATCTTTCAGATATAGGGAATTCCAGGAAAGGCGGCTGAGAATGAAGGAGATAATCAGATGCTGACAAAATATTTTGAGTGGATAAAGGGCAGTATGGATACTTCTGCGGAAGAACAGCTTAGAGAGAAGAAAATGGTTCATAAGCTTTTTTGGATTGACTTTATTGTATGCTTTCTTTTTTTTATGCCATTTATAAAGCTTCATTTTTCTATTGATTCTTATACTATGATGGTATCTCAAAATAGCGCGTGGGGGGGGGCTGGAGCTCATTTAGTAAATGGACGATTTACTGCTGCGCTTATTATGGCGGCTGTTCATTTATTAGGAATTGATTTGGTTTTGGATACGGCGTTAGGAGTTTTTACATTTATGTTCTGCAGTGCATGGTGTATGGCTAAGATTACGGAATGGATGTTTGATGGAAAACTCGATGAGAAAAACTGGTTGGAGATAGCAGTTGTTCAGATGGGATGCATGACGGGATTATGCAACGTATTTATTGCCGAATGGTATCAGTTTACTGAGGCTTTATTTGTGTATACGGCAGCTGTATTAGGATGCATCTGTGCGGCTGACTTTTTTAGGAAAAACAGGCGGATCTTATCTTTTATATTTTTAGCGGCAGGATATAGCTGCTATCAGGCAGCGATTGCTTTTTATGTCTTTTTGATTCTTTTTTTTATTTTAAAAAAATATGAATATCGATTTGATATACGCGGAATCAGAGATATGATGATAGGAGCGTTTGAATGCGCAGGTGTGTTTGCGTCTAATTTTTTGCTGACAAAGCTGTTAATTTTGCAGGGAGTGATACCAGATAATTCGCGTTATAATGATATTAACTCAAACTTCGCACTTGAATAAATGCGTATGCACCTTGAAAATCCAATAATAAC
>CANDMV010000128.1 GCA_947385875.1 uncultured Eubacterium sp.
ATAAGGTGTGCCGGTAATCCTTGCGTTCTCCATTGGCAGAGGTCTCCTTTTATTCTTATAGTACCACATCATATAAATTTACTCAATCATAAATACAGCAAATTTCAGGCTGTAATAAACTCTAAGTTGCTATTCACGGTCTGGGGCTGTTGATCGTAACGATTCGGGGCGATATTGAAAGTTTGCTTCGCAAAATCGCTCTAATTTTTGTCCGGCTAGAGTATCAGAATGATATTTAATAAAATGAAAAACTGGATGCATTGTTCTATAATTTTAATGTTCATATTTTATTCGTCAGGCGAGGAAGACGAAGGGCTGGTCGCAGGGGGAGCTTGCGAAGCAGTGCGGCATCAGCATGTCATTCCTGGGGCATATTGAGCGCGGAACGCGGATCATGAGTCTGGATACATTTGTCAATCTATGTGTTGCGTTAGGGACGGACGCTGACGAGCTTCTGTGGGGTGTTGCACATCCGTCGGATACACGGCTGGTAGATATGTGGGGCAAGACAGAGCGAAAAGGGGCGGACAGCTATTCCATGTATGTCAGGATTATGAAATCAGTAGCAGAGATTATGAATGAAGCATGAAAAAGATTCTGACGATTATAGTCCCTTCTTATAATACGGAAGCATATATAGATGAATGTCTGCCTACGATGCTCAAGCACCGGTATCGGAAACAGCTGGAGCTGCTGCTTGTGAATGATGGCAGCAGGGATGGGACTTTGGAAAAATTAAAACAATATGAGCAGCGCTACCCGGATACAGTCACAGTGATAGACAAAGAGAATGGAGGACACGGTTCTGTCATTAATCTCGGTATCCGGCAGGCAAAGGGAGATTATCTGAAAATTGTTGATGGAGACGACTGGGTCATATCTAAGAATCTGGAGAAGATGATAGGACAGCTTGCGAGCTGCAGCGCAGATTTAGTTATTCATCCTTATATTAAGTACAGTGTGCAGGATAGAAAACAGAAGAAGGTTTCGTATGCAATCGATAAGAAGAGACAGATGGATTTTGATGAGGCTGCGTCCGGCCTGCGGGAAGTGGAGATCCATGCGGCTGCCTATCGTACATCGATGCTGCGCGACGGCCATATACAGGTGCGGGAAAAATGCTTTTATGAGGACACAGAGTTTAACATTTATCCTATCAAGTATGTACGGACGGTGATTGCATTTGACGATCCGGTATATGTGTACCGTGTGGGAACAGCCTCTCAGAGTATCAGTCCTCAGCAGGCGTTTAAGAATAGGTTCATGCATCGGCTAGTCATAGATGATTGTATTGCCTATTACGAAGATAATTTTAGACAACTGTCAAGTCCAAAACAGGACTATATCAAGAAGATCATAGGAAAGCGTATCCGAAGCCAGTATGCCATCTATTTAAAAAATGAAATGACAGCAGGCAGAATAGAGGAACTGATGGAATGGGACAGGAGGCTGAAAAGACGGTCGCCTTATTTTTATAAAACATCCCATAAATTTCCAATCAGTTTACTGCGCAAGGATATGCATCGTGCATATCCATTTGTGAGATTTCTATATAAAGCTTATGTCGTGTGGTATCGAGTTTGTGAGATTTGAAATGAATGTCAAAAATAACAGCATAGAATTTGGAGATTAGTAATGAGCATCAGAAAACAACAGCCAGAATCTGTTAAGCTGATAAAATAGTTCGTCTTATATAGAAAATTAGTACCGCATACTGGAAACATAGAGTCTTCAGGATGTGAATAAGCGCTTTGACGTCTTCGTATGAAGCAGCAGAGGAATAATCAGCACAGATGAAAAATCAGCGTGAGTGAAATAAAAATAGTGTTGCAGTGTTTTTGCATAAGCAGCAGAGGAATAATCAGCGCGGATGGAGAATCAGCATGAGTGAGATAAAAATATTTGTGACACATACGCCGGACAGCAGCGATCTATGCGTGGAGCAGCCGGCATTCTGCCATGTAGCAGCCGGAAGCTGCTTCTGGAAAGAGGCGCTGCCAAAAAATATGGAGCCGGATAATACCGGAGAAAATATCTCTCAAAAGAACCGGGCGTACTGTGAGCTGACGACACAGTATTGGGCATGGAAAAATGTGAAAGCAGATTATTATGGATTCTGTCATTACCGCCGCTATTTTTCCTTTGCACAGAAAAAATACAAAGAGGCTGACTGCGGATGCTTGTCTTATCCCTATTTGAACAAAGAGATGGAACAGGCGCTGTGCATGGACGAGGAAAGTATCCGCCGGAAAGTGGAGCAGTACGATCTGCTGATTGCAGCGGGCATACCTGTGCGGATGCTGGGAGCAGATACTGTATATGGTCATTACAAAAATGCCCCTGAATTAAATATCAAAGATCTGGAGCTGTTTGTGCAGATCTTATGCAGAAAATATCCGCATCTTCGCAGGGCTGCGCGGTCTTATATAAATGGCAGGATATTTTATCCATGCAATATGTTTATTATGAAAAAGGAATTATTTTTCGAGTATTCTAAAATGCTGTTTACGGCATTGGAGGAATTTGAAAGACGGGCGGATATGCGTTTTTATTCTATCGAAGGGCGCCGGACGCCGGGGCATCTGGGTGAAAGGTTTGCGGGAATCTATTATGAGTATTTGAAGCAGAAGGGAGGATGCCGGCTGTGCGAGCTTCAGGCAGCAGTATTCGGACATACGAAAAAGGAAGCGGATATAAAGCTGCGTCCGCATGAAATACCGATTGTGCTGTCAGCAGATCAAAATTATGTACCGATTTTGTATACTTGTATAAAGTCATTAGTGGATTGCGCAGATGCTTCAAGGAGTTACCATATCTTTGTTTTTCATACGGATATATGCACAAAGGATATGCAGGTTTTTAAGTCGGGGCTGGAATGCAGTTTTATTTATATAGATTTTGTGGATGTGGGTGCAGGGGCAGCTGGCTGGCATTTGAAGGCAAAGCAGCATATTACAGTGGAAACTTATTATCGGTTTCTGATACTGGAACTATTGAAGAACTGCCCGAAAGTCATTTATTTGGACTCAGATCTGATTATCCGCAGGGATGTTGCCAGGCTGTATGATCTGCCTATGGACAGCTGTCTTTTGGCAGCGGCATTAGACCCGGATTTTATTGGGCAGTACAATGGGGCGAATACAGACACTAGGCGTTACTGTAAAGAAGTGCTGAGATTAAAAAATCCATATCAGTATGCGCAGGCGGGGGTTCTCATCTTTCATACAGCTCTGCTTCGTCAGAAAACGAGTGTGCGGCGGTTATTCCGAATGGCGGAAACAGGAGACTATAAATACTCAGATCAGGATATTTTGAATATTGTATGCGAAGGACGTATAAAAAAACTGGACATGGCATGGAATGTGCTTGCTGGCAGCAGACGCCATAAAGTGGTGAAATCAGCGCCGGCTGGCATACAGAAAGAATACGAGCAGGCAAGGAAAGAGCCGTATATCATTCATTATGCTGGTGATTCAAAGCCGTGGCAGCACCCGGAAGAAGATTTTGCACAGGAGTTTTGGAAGACGGCAAGGCAGACTCCTTACTATGAGCAGCTGCTGTATGGAATGTGTGTGCAGGAAAAAAACAGCTCATATCGAAAAAAAGCGGTTGTTTTACTCAAGCGCACAGTAAAAAAGGTACTGCCTTCGGGCAGCAGGATTCGGCGTGCTGCTGTCAGTATATATTGGAAGATGCGGTAGGTATTATAGTGTATCAGGCAGAGAAGTTTTATGGAAGGGCTGAGGTTCTTAGGGTGATGATAGTACTGTAGAAGCTATATAGAAGGGCTGAAAAGATTTTTTGTAGTATGGCAGAAGCTATATAGAAGGGCTGAAAGAATTTTTGAGTGACAGTATGGCAGAAGCTTTATAGAAGGGCTGAAGGAATTTTGGAATTATATCTGTGCTGCGTGGCAGCTGAGCATAGGAGGAATTATGGAGAAAACAATAGCAAGGCTGCAGGGATTATACAAATATCGTGACTTGGTCAAGCAGCTGGTCATGAAGGATCTAAAGCTCAAATATCGGAGGAGTTTTCTTGGATATGTATGGAGTGTACTCAACCCGCTGATGGTTATGATCGTGATGTATATGGTATTCTCCCATATGTTCCGGTTTGACGTGGCGAATTATCCCGCATATCTGATCATCGGACAGACATTGTTTACATTTATGACAGAGGCGACTGGGCAGGCGATTTATTCCATCACAGGGAATGGCTCTCTATTGAAAAAAATATATGTGCCAAAATATATCTTTACATTGTCCAAAGTCACAAGCTCGCTGGTGAATCTGCTGTTTTCAATGGGTGCTATGCTGATTGTATTCATGGCTACGAGGGTGAGTTTCTCACCTTACATGCTTCTGACGCCGGCTGTACTGTTGGAATTATATGTATTCAGCCTTGGTGTAGGGCTGTTTCTTGCGCAGGCGGCTGTTTTTTTTCGTGATATTCAATATATATACAGTGTGCTGACTACCGTATGGATGTATTTGACACCGCTGTTTTATCCGATGGAGCAGCTTCCGCAGGCCATGCAGGAGGCGATCCGGCTGTTTAATCCGATGTACCATTATATTACGCAGTTTCGGACGCTCGTGCTGCAGCGTACGCTGCCGGAAGCGGGGACATTTCTTTACGGGGCTTGTCTTGCGATGATATTTTTGGCGTTTGGGACATGGTCGTTTTTTAAAAGTCAGGATAGATTTATTCTGTATATATAGGAGGCAGATATGGGCGATGGCAGAGTCGTGATAGAAGTAAGGGATGCGTTTGTCCGCTTTAATATGGCGAATCAGAAGGTCAATAACCTTAAGGAATACGTGATCAAATTGCTGAAAAGAGAATTAATGTTTCAGGAGTTTTTTGCTTTGAAGGATGTGAACCTTACAGTAAGAGCGGGGGAAGCATGGGGCATTGTCGGAGTGAATGGCTCTGGCAAGTCAACACTGCTGAAGCTGATCTGCGGGATTTTAAAGCCGTATCGAGGTTGTGTCAGTGTCTGTGGGAGTATTGCCCCGCTGATCGAACTGGGTGCGGGATTTGACGGAGAACTGACAGCAAGAGAGAATGTGCTGCTGAACGGGACGCTGATGGGGTATTCTGAAAGCTTTATGCAGGAACATTTCGAGGAGATTGCAGATTTTGCGGAGCTGTGGGACTTTCTAGATATGCCGGTAAAAAACTATTCCTCTGGTATGGAAGCGCGGCTGGGGTTTGCTGTGGCGACTATGGTACAGCCCGACATCCTGATTTGTGATGAGGCGCTTTCCGTAGGCGACTATAGATTTCAGGAAAAATGTAAGAAAAGAATGTCCCATATGCTGGAATCTGGGACGACGCTTCTGTATGTGTCACATCAGAATGAGTCGGTTCAGAAGCTGTGCAGCCATGCGCTGTGGCTGGATAAAGGACATGTCATGATGGAAGGAGATGCAGCTATGGTGTGCAGTGCATATGAGAAGTGGGAAGGATAGATGCATATGGAGAAGATTTTGTCGGTATCAGTTGCTGCGTACAATGTAGAAAGCACATTGGAAGAAGCATTGCATCCTTTCGCAGGAAGCAAATATATGGACAAGCTGGATATTATGGTGATAGATGATGGTTCCAAAGATAGGACTGCAAAAATAGCAGGAAAATATGAAAAACGATATCCAGACGTATTTCGATTAATCAGAAAGGAAAACGGCGGCTGGGGTTCTACATTGAATGTCGGCATGAAAGAAGCACGCGGGAAATATTTTAAGCAGCTGGATGGGGATGATTATTTTTCACAGGAAAATCTGGATGGATATATTGAATTTTTATCGGAATGTGATGCTGATATCGTTCATACACCTTATGTTTCCTATGATGATAGGTCGGGAGCAATTTTAAATGTTGTCGGAGTATATGGGAAAAGCATATTGCCTCAAAGGAGGACGGTCAGATTCTCAGAAATAGAAGGATTTATGCCGGCAATGCATACATTGACAGTCAAGACAGAGATTTTAAAGAACAGCTCAATGAAAATAACAGAACATTGTTTTTATACAGATGTAGAATTTCTTTTGAAAGCCTGCAATTTAAGCAAAACAGTTGCTTACTATGAATTGCCGATTTATTTTTATAGGCTGGCAAGAAGCGGGCAGAGCATGAGCATACAAGGAGTGCGGAAACATTACAAGGATCATCTGAAAATGCTGGAAACAATGCTGCAGTATGAAAAATTGAATGTTACATCGGAGAGCATGAAAAAAATGTTTCAGCTCAGGCTGGAAAGTGCCTGCGATATGCAGTATAAATTTTTCTTCGCGCTCAGGCACGATAAACGGCGGAAAATGGAAATCCGCCAGTTTGACAGGATGTTAAGGGAAAAGTACCCATTTTATTATGAAAAGACAAAAAGCAGAATGATAAGATTATTAAGGAAAAATAATTTTTTTGGTTACAAAATTCTGGCAGCAATCGCAGACCGGAGATCTAAGAGAATGAAACAAGGCGTTTACGAAGGAGACTGAACATGGATGCAAAGATTAGCGTGATAATTCCTTTTTATAAAACACCTATTATAAAACTAAAATGTTGTATAGAAAGTTTTTTGGGACAGTCATTTGAAAACTTTGAACTGCTGCTTGTGAATGACGGAAATAGTCCCGAATATAAAAATGTATGTGAAGCGTATGCAGAAAATGACAAGAGGGTTCGTGTTATTACACAGAAGAATGCAGGCGTTTCTGCAGCCCGCAATAACGGAATTAAAAATGCAAAAGGTGAATATATCGTCTTTTGCGACAGCGATGATTATGTAGATGGCAATTTTTTGGAAATGATGTATCAGAATATGCCGGGCTATGATCTGGTGATATGCGGTGTCTGTGAACAGTATTATCCATCAAATGATACATCTGTGGATATGAAGGTGTTTTGTTCTTCACCGACACAATATAACTGGCTTCAGTATGTTAATTTTACCCCGAATAAGATCTTTAGAAAAGTGATTATCGATGAGCATAGGATAGAATTTCAGCCGGATGTATGTCTAGGGGAGGACGCGCTGTTTGTACATGATTATTTAAAGCACTGCAGACATGTACGCTGTATTATGGAGGCAATGTACCATTATGTATGGAACGAAAAGTCTGCGGTGCACATTTACAATGCGAGATACTGGCGGTGGGAAGAAAAGGTAATTACCTGTCAATATGAGATGTTTCATCGGTATCCGCTAAGCAGGAATGAGCAGGAATTTATGCAGAAATGGCTGTACATCAAGCTCAAAAGCTGCCTCTATTACTATCTTTCGAATGAGGCAGATCAAAGAAAAAAGAAAAAATACATAAAAAAGATAATGGATAATAGATATTTTGGGCAGATCTTTGATGGATTCTACGCAAACAGATATTATGGAATAAGAGATAAGGCAGTTTTACTTACGTGGAAAATATTTGGTGTCAGCGGAATAAAAATGAGTTACTGGTATTCGGCGCATAGAAGACCATTTATAAAAGGCGGAAGGTAAATACGGTTTTATGGAAGAATTGAAAAAACAAAAGAATCGTGTGGCAGAATTTTGGAGGTTCGTCTTTTGCATGGAGATTGTTTATTTCCATGTAAACAATTCAACCGAGCTTCCGGCCTCACATTTTGTAAATGGCGGATGGTGTGTAGAATTCTTTTTTATATTATCCGGTTTTTTGATGGCTTATACATGGAAAGAGGTTACGTACAATAAGATCATTCAAAATGCAGCAGATAAAACATGGAAAAAACTAAAGGCATTCGCCCCGATCGTCTGGTTTTGCTTTTCACTGGTATTTTTATATAGGTTATATTTATATCAGAATAATTTAGGGTATACACAGGAACAGATAAAAGAATATATAAGAGATGTTGTATGGGAAATATTCTTTTTAAATGGAATACATTGGACAGATTATAACGCGAATGGTCCAAGCTGGTATCTTTCCACTTTATTGATATGTGTTTTTTTTATATATATGATACTGGGAATTCTGAGTCGAACTCATAATTATTTTAATCTGTTGGTTTATTCTGCGATAGCGTTTTGGGGATATTATAATTATTTTGAATATCGGCGGCCTGCAGTAGCGTTAATACATAGAGGTTTTGGGGGACTATGCTTGGGACTGATTGTCTATGAAATATATAGATGTATAAACAAACACAGGCGAAGTACCTATAGAAAAATAATTATTTCACTGCTTGAGATCGTAAGTCTCGTTGTAACCGGCCTGTTACTGAGCTTTGACTATCATGGAAGATACATAAAAGTAGTTTGTATTTCTTTTTCTATCATTATTTTATGTAGTTTTTTGAATGAAACGAGGTTATCACATTTTTTAGATCATGAGATCAGTGCTTTATTGGGAAAACTAAGTATGGGTATATACCTAGGGCATATTCTGATCGTAGTCCATTTTGAATATGATGCTAAGTTTCGTATTTTAGTGAGTCCAATATTTTCCTTCTGTCTGTTTACTGGATGTGTATTGGTTTATACAGTAATACTTACGCTTTTATTTGATAAGTCATTTAGAAAAATAGTATTTATGAAGGCTGGAAGATGTTGGTATTTGATACTGAGGAGAAAGCATGAAAAAGCTGGTTAGCATTGTAGTACCTATCTATAATGCGGAAAAATATATTACGAACTGCATAGAGGCTTTACAGAAGCAGATTTATACAAGCTTAGAAATCATTTTGGTCGATGACGGTTCGACGGACAGATCACTGGAAATTTGTAATAGGTTTGCAGCAAAAGATCAGAGGATCAAGGTTGTACATAAAGATAACGGCGGTGTCAGTTCTGCGAGAAATGCGGGAATTGAGATTGCATCAGGGGAATATCTCATGTTTGCTGACAGCGATGATATGGCAGGCGAATTATGGGTGAAGCGGATGGTAGAGCTGGCAGTTCAATGGCACGTCAATTATGTGATCTGCGGTTACCGGACGGCAAAAAATTACGCTGTAGCAGGACAGACAGCTGCTGACAGAAATGATTTTGAGCGGGTATGGGCCTTTACGAGAAATGAATTTTATAATGTATTGGGACACATGATGGTATTTCGTGAGACGATGTTCTGCCCTTGGAACAAATTGTTTTTTTTGGATATTGTAAAAAAGGAACGGATCAGATTTCCAGAGGATATGGAATATGGTGAAGATTTTTTGTTTAATCTGCAGTATTTAGAATTTTGTAATGGGGTAATTGAGACAAAGGAAAAATTATATGTGTACATATTGCAAAATCCCAGTTCCTTGGAGGCAAAATATAAACCGGACTTATATGAAAACCAAATGAAGCTGTATGAGGCAGCAAAGTCATTTATGATTGGACATGGAGTATATCATGGATTTAACGTTGAAAACCTTGCATATTACTGCACTCACAGAGTGATGGCATCGATTCAAAATCAGTTTCATGCGGAAAATGATAAAACAGAGTATGAGAAAAGGCAGTATATAGAAGGTATTTTTTATAATCGAGATGTGGTAGAGTCTGTATTCATTGCAGATCTGCATGAAAATCAAAATCAGGCAATGTTTACAGATTTCGTAAAATCAAAGCAGTATGATAGGATATATGGCTTATTTAAAGGGGAATCAGCTCTGGACAGACAGGCTGCCATTCGGTTTAAAGAGCCGCAGGAAAGACCATGCGGATGGGGATGGTTTTCATATGCACTGCAGTCTGTGAAAGAATATGGACTCTTCATAACTGTAAAAAGAATTATGGGGAAAGTAGGCAGAAAGGTAAGGGGAAAGTAAATGCCGGCTGTAAGTATTATAGTTCCAGTATATAACGTTGAGCATTACTTGGACCGATGTGTAGCATCTCTGGTGAAGCAGACATTTCGTAATATAGAGATCATACTTGTGGATGATGGTTCGCCGGATGATTCAGGAAAAATGTGCGATAGATGGGCAAAAAAAGATGAGAGGATTAAAGTCATCCACAAACAAAACGGCGGATTATCAGATGCCAGAAACTGCGGAATAGAGGCAGCGCATGGCGAATATCTGGCCTTTATAGACAGTGACGACTGGATCGATGAAGACATGATTGAAGTCCTATACAATGCGCTGATACAAAACGGTGCGGATATTGCAGAATGCAGCTGGCGGTGCATTTATCCAGACAGGGTGGAGGAGGAAACAAAAAATACCGGGGA
The DNA here is from genome assembly GCA_947385875.1 of uncultured Eubacterium sp. Lineage (GTDB taxonomy): Bacteria > Bacillota > Clostridia > Lachnospirales > Lachnospiraceae > Eubacterium_J. The sequence continues at coordinate 10,182 of CANDMV010000128.1, forward strand.
TGTTGTCACAGGCGACAATATATTTGCATTGCAGAGCGAACTGCGCTGGGGATGTTTTAAACCGATCGCCTGCAATAAGCTGTATCACAAAAGGAGGATTTTTCGTAATATCAGGTACCCGGTGGGAAAGCTGCATGAGGACGAATTTACTACGCATCTAGCGTTCTATAACGCAGCGAAGCTTGTCTATATAGATGTCTCAAAATATAACTATGACAGGACAAGGGAAGGAAGTATTACCTATTCTTTCTGTGAAAAGAATCTGGATGTCATAGAGGCGCTGAGATGCAGGCTGGAATTTTTTTATGAAAAGGGGTTGGTAGAATTACAGCAGGAAATGGAGAATATGTATTTTTGGATTTTGCTGGACCGTTTATATAAGTGTCATGAATCAGGGATTTATACTGAGCGGGTTAAGAAGCTGATCTATGATACGAACCAGGAGTATTTCCTTAATATGGGGCTAGATATCAATCCTGAATTTAAATTTGAGCTGAGTCTTTTGTTCATTTCTTATAGATTGTTTGTTAAGTGCAGGAAGAGTGAAAGGAAGCGTCGGTGGGTGAAGAAGATGAAGTATTTGTATTATGGTGATGCGTGTAATTAGCAGGAAGGGAGCGAATAATGCCTGAGTTTTTAGGTTGTATTAGAAAATATATTATTTTAACAGTGTGTATGACAGCTGCTTTTGTTGGGCTGAAGATGCTGGCTTATTGTGTCCCGGATGAACCTGTGAAAGAAAATGTAAAAAAATCAGCTGAATATATGCAGAAGGAAGGTGTATATCCCAGTATGTATGCAGATGATGAATATAATTTATATTCACAGAGGCTGGATAATTATACAGATGCTGTGTTTCTTAATGTCGCATATAACATGAGAAATACCAATATATTAGAAGCTGTATTGTGCGACTATCGCGGAGTAGCTGATGGAGATAACCCGTTGGATCAGCTTTATCAAGTGGTTAGTTCCGAAGACTACTCATTGGTGTCTTATGGACGGCAATGGTTTGGAACAGTTTCATTCTTGCGTATCCTGTTATCATTATTTACTTTGCCAGAAATTCGAATATTGAGCCAGTACCTGATGTTTATTCTGCTTGGATTAACCGTATTGCTAGTCAGTAAAACCGTGGATGATAAGATGGCGATTGTATTATTGGTCAATATCATTGTTATTTCTTTGGATGTAGTTGCTGCCAGCGTGAACCATGCCGGAGCATTTTATAGTTTGTTCTTAGGGATTATTATGGTATGTCTTTTGCATAACAAAGTCTCTGATTATTTGATGATATATATGGTAGGAGGAATCACTGCATATCTGGACTTGTTTTCATTACCATTTGTTACTCCTGTCGTAGCAGTTTTTATATTGTATATCAATTATAAAGAAAAGAAGATAAGCAATTTTAAGACTGGATTTTTAAAGCTGGTGTATTTAGCATTGTTTTGGGTTGCCGGTTATGTTGTGTTATGGATGAGCAAGTGGCTGTTGGCGTCCATAGCTGGAAAGAGAAATGTTTTTGCAGATGCTATGATTGAAATGGGAAGGCAGTCAATGGGCAAAACAACGATTGACTGGGGACCAGATACAACAGGAGGCTACATTGTTGAGTCAGTCAAACTGTGTTTCGAGAATATGTTTCCTGTTAATTATTTAAAAATGGCTTATCAGAATGGACAAAGAAATTTTGTCTGCGGCTTCATTTTCATTGTTTTACTGCTATTGATATTGTTTTTGGTAAGGTATCACAAAAGGGTTGGTCAGCTTTGGTTTTCTTGCTTATTGATGGTAGCAGCTGCGTTCCCTTATGTATGTTATGCAATCATGCATACCCATGCATTTATTCATTTCTGGATGTGGTTTAGAATTCAGGTAATTACTTGGATGGCAGTGAGTCTGGCTTATATAGAGGCGTTAGACTTAAAAAAATATAAAGAGTAGCGCCTATGGCGGCATGGCATTTTTAATATGGCTTAATGGTTATGAGGTGGATATGAGAAAATCAGAATTAGAGCAGCGGCTGAGAGAACATGATTATCGTATTTCGAAATTAACGGAAAGACTTGAAAGGCTTGAACAAGACAGCCGAGCCTGCAGACTGGATGAAGTGTATCAATGTATAGAAGACAGAAAAAAAGAGTTAGTGAGATATGTAGATGATTTTCAGGAATTTAGCAATCAGCGGCATCAGTCATTTTCAGATGAGATTTATGAGCATGTAACTAGACAAAATGCAATGAGGGATGAAAGATTTTTAAAGCTTCAGCAGGAAGTAACGAGTGGACAGCATGAGAAGCAGGGACTTTGGATGATACAGTATACATATGACAAAATGATTTCTGAGATACAGATGCAGCTGATAGAGCAGATCAGTCCGGGAAATAGGAAGAGACTGATGTCACTGCAGAATACTCATATAGGGGAAAAGTGCTTTGTCATTGGTAATGGGCCTTCTTTAAAAGCTGAAGATTTAGACTGCTTAAAAGAAAAGGGTATTTTTTCTTTTGCGTCTAAGGGAATCTATACGATTTTTCATCAAACAAAATGGCGGCCGGATATATGGGGAGTATCGGATCTTGATTATATTGAAATCAAGCAGGACGCGCTGAATGAATTAGATGGATTTATAAAATTAGTCTGTGCACAATCGGTGATTGCGAAGGGGATTCAGATTAAGAATGCTGTTTATTATCCATTTATTCAGGCAGAAAGGAAGCCATGCTTCTTTAATCAGGACATTTTAAACGGTGTACATTTTTATGGGACAATTACTGGAAAATTGATTAATTTTGCGGTGTATATGGGCTTTCAGGAGATTTATTTGCTAGGATGTGATACTACTACGAAAAATCATTTTTCAGCAGATTATTATGACAATCAGGATGAAGAAGAAAATGCGTATAGGAATGTAGATGATATGGAAAAGGCTATGGAATATGTTTTTGGCGCGTATAAAGATCTTAAATATTATTGTGATCAATTAGGGGTCAAAATTTATAATGCAACGCGGGGCGGAAATCTGGAAGTGTTTGAAAGAGTGTGTATGGATGAGTTAATAAATCTAATATAAGTGGATTTTTGATATAGATGAAAAAATAGATTTTGACTGTAATATGTTGTGTAACAGATTTCTATTTTATTGATAAAAGAAGCAGATCGCAAAAAGAGACAGGTATGAAGTTGAAATTATGCCGGAGATGGAGAGCATTAAATTCGAAAGAAAACAGTTTGTAACGAGAAAGTGATTTTTTTGCTGATCGTAATGTATTCTTTTTATATGGAAAGAGTGTCATTACATCCGTTATATGACTTAAAATATTGGATGAAAAAGGATCATTTATCCTGAATTATTCACGGCGGTATAAGCCCGCATAAAATCCGCCGTAGTTA